>JAACEU010000049.1 GCA_011682355.1 Nitrospirota bacterium
GAATTGTTTTGCAAACAAGATCCGGATTGATCTTCAAAAGCTCTGTATTGTCGCAGTGCTCCCTGGCTAAGAGCGTGACCAAGTTAGACAAACTTTCTCTCGTTGTTGGCGTTTGGAATGTTCTTAATTCTTTATTCATTTTTTAATTTTAGGAGATATTCTATATTAAAAGTTGACTTTTGCGCAACAATAAATAGAATGGGTACGTTACGCACTCATATTATTTGGGTAATCAAAAAAAATTATGGCAAAAACTGTAAAGACAGTTGTAAAATTGCAAGTTCCTGCGGGGAAAGCAAATCCTGCTCCTCCGGTTGGTACTGCGCTAGGGCCACACGGGATCCAAATTCAGGATTTCTGTAGTCAATTCAACAACGAAACCAAGGAAATGGGAGACACTATTGTCCCTGTAGAAATTACTATCTATGAAGATAGAAGTTTTTCATTCATAAAAAAGAGTCCGCCTGCGGCTATATTGATCAAAAAAGCTCTTAAACTAAAGAGTGGATCTGCTCTCCCTCACAAGGACAAGGTTGGGACTATCACTCGTGCTCAATGCGAAGAAATCGCGAAAATCAAATGGGAAGATTTGAACGCGAATGATATGGATCAGGCAGTAAAGATTATTGCCGGAACTGCGAGAAGTATGGGTGTAAAATTTGAAGGATAATTGAAAAATAATTTATTTGTGGGAGGTAGTGTGAAGCGGGATATGGAGCTCGCCTTCGCTCGCGCTATGAGATCGCAGTAATAGGCGATCTCGAGCCGTTCGCTTCGCTGCCGGCTGACCACGTAACCATAAAAACTATGTCTAAACATGGCAAAAAGTACGTCGAGGCTGTGAAGCTGATCGACGAAGAAACTCGTTACACTGTTGACGAGGCAATTGAACTTTTGAAAAAAACATCTACAACTAAGTTCGATTCCAGTTGTGAAGTTCATTTCAATATGGGTCTGGACCCAACACAGGCTGAGGAAAATATCCGAACTACAGTTGCATTACCGAATGGCACCGGAAAGGATATCAAAGTAGTCGCATTTGTTGGTGACGATTTGGTAAAAGAGGCTAAAGCCGCTGGAGCGAGTGAGGCCGGAACTGCAGAATTGGTGGCGAAAATCGAAAAGGGATGGCTTGATTTTGATGTAGCGGTTGCCGCTCCCGATCAAATGAAATCTCTTGGAAAGATCGCAAAAACTCTTGGTCAAAAACGTCTAATGCCAAACCCAAAGGCCGGTACTGTTACTCCTGATATCGCAAAAACTGTGGAGGCTTTGAAAAAAGGTAAAGTTGAGATTCGTGTTGATAAAGAAGCGAATCTTCACAATATTTTTGGGAAGGTCAGTTTTGATGATGCGAAGTTGAAAGAGAATTTGTTGGCGATTGTGAAAGCTGTGATGGATGCAAAACCGTCCGGCATAAAGGGGACTTATATGAAGTCTTTGACTCTGACAACATCGATGGGGCCCGGAGTAAAAGTGGATACGAGAGATGCGATGGTGGCGGCGAAGTAGGGATTGAAGCGGCCTTAAGCGGATGCGGCTTTCTCCATTTCAAGCGCGGTCTTTAGCGATGCCAGTCCGATTTCGAGTTGCGACCGGTCCGGCTCTTTGGTTGTGAGTCTTTGGAACCAGAGGCCCGGAGCTACGAGTGCTTTTACGAATTTGTTATCCACATATTTGGCGCTGAGTTTGAGGTATTCGTAAGAAATTCCGGCGATTATTGGGAGGAAGGTGATTCTGAGTAATAGGTTGTTGATGAATGCCTCTTGTTTTGGGACGAATGTGTAGACGAGAATACTGATAACGAAAACTATGATAATGAAACTGGTTCCGCATCTTGGGTGAAATCTCGTCTGCGCTTTTGCGTGTTCCGGTTCAAGTGGGAGTTTCTTTTCGTATGTAAAAATGGATTTGTGTTCCGCTCCATGGTATTCAAACACTCTTCTGAAGCTTGGGATGAGTGAGAGCAGGAAAATGTACGAAAAGAATATTAATGTTTTTATGAATCCGTCGATCAGGTTGAATACAATGTAGTTTTTTTGGATGAATGAGGATTGAGATTCGAGAAGAGTTGTTAGCCCGAGTGGGATGAACTTGAACAGAAACAAGCTCAGAGTGAGGGCTAATACGAGGGATAGCGAGAACATACCGATCTCGAGTGCTTTGCCCCATTTAGAGGGAGCCTTCGCAGCACTGCGGCTCTGTTCTTCGTGTTCTTCCTCTTCTAGTGACTCGTTTGCAGAAAAGTTTATTGCTTTGGTTCCGATGACCATCATTTCGAATAGGTTGACTACGCCTCTTAGAATCGGAATGTTGAGCCATTTGTATCTTTGGGTGAGTGTGTTGTATGGGCGTTTGTCCACTTTTACTTTGCCAGACGGCTTGCGGACTGCGATCGTGATGTTGTTTGGAGAACGCATCATTACGCCTTCAATCACGGCTTGGCCGCCTATTGCGAAGTCGATTTTTTTGTCTCCCTTTTTGTCTTGGCTTTTAGCTGGAGCATCTGTAGAGGCGGCGGCTATTGACCAGTTTAGTACTAAATGTGCAGTTTTCTTAAAAAATTTCACTTTGTATTGTTAGACAGCGGGATATAATTTATCTTATATCCACCAACAAATAAAGCTGTATATGAAAGTTCGGATCAAACGTATAGATAAATCGATGGACCTTCCGGTTTATGAAACCAATGGTTCGGTTGGTTTTGATATAGCCGCTCGTGAGTCTGTGACTATTCCACCAAAGGAGATCTTTATGATCCCTTCAAATTTGATTGTGGAAGTCCCACCAAAATATATGTTGATCGTTGCTTCTCGCTCCAGCACTCCCGGAAGGAAAGGGCTCACTCCCCCACACGGCTTTGGCATTATTGATCATGATTATTGTGGGTCGGAAGATGAGATAAAAGTACTGGTTTACAATTTCACCGATTCTCCGGTGGAAATTTCGCGGGGAGAGAAAATAGCTCAGGGAGTTTTTGTGAGGATTGATAAGTTTGAATGGGAGGAAGTTGAAGAAGTTTCTCTTGAAAGCCGGGGCGGGTTTGGTAGTACTGACAATAATTGATATGGCGGGAAAATTTATTACAATTTACGGAATTAACAATATTGGGAAGACCACCCATGCGAAAAAGCTTGTGGAAAAGTTACAATCTGTGGGGCATAAATCTGTATACGTAAAATATCCGGTTTATGATGTGGAGCCGAGTGGGGCTTTTATTGATCAAGTTTTGAGAGGAGAGAAAGGGCAGAGTATTTCAGAAGATGAATTGCAGCTTTGGTTTGTCTTGAATAGATATCAATATCAGTCTGAGCTTCAGAAATATTTAGATGAAGGATATATTGTGGTGGCAGAAGATTATATTGGGACAGGGATTGCTTGGGGAACTGCGAAAGGTCTCGATACGCAGTGGCTGGAAATTGTGAATTCTCGACTAGTCAAAGAGGATTTCGCGATTATGATGGAGGGCACTCGCGACGTGACCGCAAAAGAGGACGTTCATGTCCATGAGCAAAATGACGATTTGATCCGGAAATGCATTCAGGTTCATGATGAACTTGCTGATAAATACGGTTGGAAGAGAGTTGTGCTACAAGAAAAGGTAGAAGATACTGCAAAATTGATCTGGGATATAGTTGACGATTTCTTAGGATAGGATATTATGAATTCATGGAACTAATGGACGGCAGAAAGGTCTCAAAAGAAATTCTATTAAAGCTTAAGGATGATGTCGCGCGATTGCATTTTGATCATGTTCATCCAAAACTTGCTGTTATTTTAGTCGGCAAAGATCCTGCTTCTTTGGCTTACGTTAGGCAAAAACAGAAAGCCTGCGCCACGACCGGCATTGAATGGGAGCAGTTTGATTATGACGAACCTGTTACGACAGAAGTCTTGATTGATAAGATAAACGAATTGAATACAGACGACAAAATTCATGGAATTTTGGTTCAACTCCCCCTCCCCGAGCAAGTTTATTCACCCGATGTAATTCGAGCTATTGATCCAAAAAAAGATGTGGATGGATTTACCGCGTACAACCTCGGAAAAATGTTTATAAATACTGACTTCGAAGATTTGGCGCCTTGCACTCCCCTGGGAGTTATTAGGATGCTGGAACATTACAAAATTAATCCGAAAGGAAAGGAAGTTGTAGTAGTTGGACATAGTAATATTGTGGGAAAGCCTCTGGCTATGATGCTCTTGAATCGTGACGCTACCGTGACCGTGTGTCATGTTCATACAAAAGATCTCGCTTTTCATACGAAGCGTGCAGATATTTTGTGTGTGGCTGTTGGAAAACCTGATTTGATTACGGAAGATATGGTGAAGGATGGAGCTGTAATTGTAGATATTGGCATTAATAGACTGCCCACCCGCCTAAGGCGGGGGCGCAGTGATGGCCGACTTGTTGGAGATGTGGATTTTGAAAATGTCTCCAAAAAGGCATCTTATATAACTCCGGTTCCCGGTGGGGTCGGACCAATGACAGTAGCTTGCCTTATGGAAAATACTGTCACCGCCGCTAAACGTTTAAATAATATAAACCCTTAAAAATATGTGTGGAGTTGTAGGAATTTTAGGACATGATTATGTCGCTCAAGATATGTACGACGCTCTTGTCACTTTGCAACATCGTGGACAAGACGCGGCCGGTATTATTACTTTTAATGGACGATTTCATACTCGAAAAGATTTTGGTCTTGTCCGTGACATTTTTCATACGCGTCATATGAGGAGACTTCAGGGACATGCCGCTGTTGGTCATACCCGTTATCCAACTATTGGGAAAAATGTCCTCGAGGATGTTCAACCATTTCTCGGCCCTGCACCTTTTGGAGTGATCCTTGCTCATAATGGGAATGTTTACAATGCCCCTGAATTGAGAAAAGAAATTTTCGAAAAAGATCATAGACTTGTAAATAGTGATTGTGACGCGGAAGTTCTTTTGAATATATTGACCAAAGCTTTGACTAAGCAAAATCCCGATCATCTAAAGGCGGAACATGTGTGGAAAGCGGTTAAAAGTGTTTACGATAGGGCCAAAGGTTCTTATAGTGCTGTTGCCTATGTTGCAAAACAGGGAATGATAGCTTTCCGTGATCCATATGGAGTTCGTCCGTTATTAATGGGAAAAAGAATTAACGGTCTAACTACCGATTATATGTTTGCTTCCGAATCGGTTACGTTGGATATCCTTGGATTTGAACTGGTTGGAGATGTTGGTCCTGGTGAAGCTGTTTTCATTGATGAAAAAGACAGAAAAGTTTACAGAAAAAGACTTGTGAACCGTACTCACGTTCCTTGTATTTTTGAATACGTTTACTTTGCCCGTCCGGATTCTATCTTGGATGACATTTCTGTATATAAATCTCGAGTGAGGATGGGGCGAAAATTGGCGACACAAATTAAAAAAGCCAAACTAGATATCGACGTTATTATGCCG
>JAACEU010000050.1 GCA_011682355.1 Nitrospirota bacterium
ATGAGTTTTTTCATTGCTGTGGCTATTTCTTCCGGGCTTTCCGGATTTACGAGTAGTGCCGCGTCCCCTACCACTTCGGGGATTGAGGATGTATAGCTCGCGATTACCGGGCATCCGCTTTTCATCGCTTCCAGTGGTGGAATTCCGAATCCTTCATAAAATGATGGGAAAACCAGTGCTTTTGCGAGGTTGTAGAGGTTTCTGATTGCTGTGGTTGAGAGGTAGCCGAGGAGATGGACCTTTTTGCTGAGGTAATTTTGGGTGATGAGGTCGTGGATTTCCTGCTCTTGCCAGCCTTTTCCTCCGACTATCATGAGTTGGTATTCCGGGTGTGTTTTGTGGAGAAGGGCGAGTGCTTTTATGAGGTTTGGGTAGTTTTTTCGTGGGATTAATGTGCCGACTGAGACGAAAAAGTGTTTTGGCAGGTTTGTTTTTTTAATAAAATTAGTGAGTTTTTCTTTTGCAACCGGTTTGTATGTTTTGTCTGCCGCGTTGTAGATTGTCGATATTGGATTTTTGTAAAATTTGAATTTTTCCTGCACATCTTTTTTTGTGTTTTGGGAAACTGTTATTGTGTGATCGGCTTTTTTTAGAGCTTTTTTTATGAATAATCTCTCGATAAGATTTGCCTTTCTGTTGTGGGTTCCCGGGAATAGAAATGCTACCAAGTCATGGATTGTCAGGATGGTTTTTATCGATTTTGGGAGTAATGCGGGAATAATGTAACTGCTTGGCGCGAAAAATAAATCGACTTTTTCTTTTTTTGCATCCTTGGCTACGTTTCGGTGCCAGAAAAAACTGCTTCCTTTTATTTGCCTTACTTCTGCATTCTTGAATTCATCAAAACCTGCAATTTTTTCTTTCACGTAAAGAATATATTCATTCTCCCGGTCGAGTTTGAGGAGATTTTGAGTAATATGAAAAGTAAACCATCCTTTGCCGGCTTTTTCCCCTCCTGCGGTGCGTATGTCTATTGCGATCTTCATGCGACGATTATACCAAATTTCGGCTCTTTACATTAGTCAGATTTGAGTTATTCTTAGGGCAGTTAATATTAACCTTTCGTCTCATGCCTAAATCATTCAAAACTAGGCTTATGAAGTTACCTACAGTTAGCAAACTTGTGATGGTTGGGTCTTTTATTGCTGTCATTGGAGTTTTTCTTCCTTGGTATAATGATATTGATAAATATGGATTTGGAGATATGTTTTTGGGGATTTCCGGGCCGCTTTATCTTGCAGGAATAATAGTTCTATTGTCGGGAATCGCTTCGTTTTCAATGATTGCTTTTAGATTATTCGATAAACCTGTTCCAAAACTTCCTTTGAAGGAGAATCAATTTTATGTGTTTAGCAGTTCTGTTTCTTTGACAATGCTGGTTTTGAGTATTTCCGTGTTTTTTCATAATAGTTTTGGTGTGAGTTTGGTTGATAAAAGTATTGGAGTTGGGCTGTATCTTGGACTTTTTGGCTCCGGTATTGTGATGCTTGGGGCTATAATTGCTTTGCGGAATCGTGAAATCAGTTTTGATGTTGAAGGGAATTTAGAACCTCTTATTGATGTAAACGAGGAACATCGTAAGACTCAACCACTTGATGAGGCAATGAAAGTTAAATCGGCTGTTCAGGACTCTATTGATGAATTTACCAGTCACGCCGAGCGTGACTCTACCCAATCAGCAGATACTAAAGATATTCAATCATGACAGAAGCCGAATCAAAAAAAGGACCTATCATTTTTTACTGCAAGGATTGTGAAGAAATCGTTGAAACTTATCAAGTCGGTAGAAAATATGTTTATAAATGCAGGAAATGTGGGACAAAAAACGTGGCTTTTGGAACTGAAAAAAGCATAGGCACATTCTTTAGATTAGAGGAAAAAGAGAAGCAACTTGAGAGAAAGAAAGCCGAGAAGGAGGGTGGAAAATCTTAATTTTTTTAAGTTTTTTTTAAGTTTTTTTAATAATTATTTAATGTCTACCTGCTAATGTGGCTTTGTCATAGGATATTCGACCTCAATAAATTTTCCCGTTGACAGGTGAGTGCGTACTCACCTATACTGGGGTCACATTAATTAATAACCTCATAAATATGAATGCAAACGATGAAAAAGGTAAAGCTATTGATTTAGCAATTTCTCAAATCGAAAAGAATTTTGGGAAGGGTTCTATCATGAAATTAGGTAATGGAGCGAGGACTCCCATTGAGACAATATCTACAGGGTCATTGTCGCTGGATATCGCTCTGGGTGGTGGTGTGCCTCGTGGAAGAGTTGTAGAAATTTTTGGACCGGAAAGTTCCGGTAAGACTACTTTGAGTCTTCATATCTTGGCGGAAGCTCAGAAAAGTGGAGGGACTGTTGCTTTTATAGATGCGGAACATGCGCTAGATCCTGAATATGCTAAGAAAATTGGCGTAAATACAGATGAATTACTTCTTTCTCAGCCGGATAGTGGAGAGCAGGCACTTGAGATTCTTGAGACTTTAGTGCGAAGTAATGCGCTGGATGTGATTGTAGTGGATAGTGTTGCCGCTCTTACACCTCGCGCAGAAATCGAAGGCGATATGGGTGATGCTCATATGGGTCTTCAGGCCAGATTGATGAGTCAGGCACTACGCAAGCTGACTTCTATCGTTGCCAAGACAAAAACTACTGTTATCTTCTTGAATCAATTGAGAATGAAGATCGGAGTGGTATTTGGAAATCCTGAAACTACTACCGGAGGACAGGCGTTAAAATTCTATTCATCTGTTCGAATGGATATTAGATGTATTGGTAAGATTGAGGGGGTAGGAACCGTTGAGAAGGAGCTGGTTGGAAATAGAGTGAAAGTGAAAATTATTAAGAATAAGATTGCACCTCCGTTCAAGATTGCTGAATTCGATATTATGTACAACAAAGGTATTTCGTTTGAGGGCGATCTTCTGGATTTGGCGACAAAGTATAATATTACGAGAAAAGCCGGTGCTTTTTATAGCTACAAGGACAAAAAGCTTGGGCAGGGTCGTGAAAATGTAAAAGCTTTCTTGCTTGAGAACGACAAGATGCTGAAAGATATTGAGAAAGATGTGAAGGCGCTTGTGTTTGGTACTGCGGCTGAGAAAGCAAAGGTTGTGAAAGATTTACCGGCTGAAGCTAAAGCCTAACTAATATGGAAACCGGAAACAAAGGTTATTATAAGCTGTTGCAGTATGGATTAAGACTTTTTACTAAGAAGAGATATACAACTTGTGAGATGCATAAGAAGTTAACTGCTTATGCAAAGAAGAGGGAGGCGATTGATGATGAGTTCGTGGCGAGCGTTATGGAGAGGCTAGAGGAACTGGGATATTTGGATGATAAACAGTTTGTGGAGGATTATGCTTCTCACTGTGCGAGGGTTAGACCGAGAGGCAAGATTCTTATTGAGAGGGAGTTGAAATTCAAGGGATTACCGAAGGATTTGATTGAGAAAGGGTTTGAAAAAGTTGAGATTGATGAAGAGACCGTGGCGTTTGATCTCCTTATGAAGCGATTGAAAAGATGGTTGAAGTATCCCAAATATGAGCAAAAAACTAAGGCATATCAGTTTTTGTATTCGAAAGGATTTAATAGAGATGCTATTTACAAGGCGATAGAGCGCTGTTACAATCATGAATGATAAGGTTCTTATTAAGTTAAGATCCTGTTTTTTTATAATTAATTTTAATTACTATGCAATCACAATTTTTTGCGGCTATTAATCAGCTTTGTGACGAGAAAAATATTTCGAAAGATATTGTAATCGAAACTATTGAATCGGCGCTAAGAGCCGCTTACAGAAAAGATTACGGTAACAAAGAGCAAGAAATCGACGTAGATCTTGATGAAAATTCAGGAGTTACAACCGTGTATTTGCTTAAAGATGTAGTTGAGGAGATAGAGGATGAAGATAGGGAAATCAACGAAAAAGATGCTAAAAAATACAATAAGAAGGCGAAGATTGGTGATACTGTGAAAATTGACGTGACTCCGACAAACTACGGGAGAATTGCCGCACAAGCCGCAAAACAAGTGGTTATCCAGAAAATCCAGGATGCTGAGAGAGACGTTCTGTATGACACTTTTAAAGATCGTGAAAATGAACTGATTAATGCAATTGTTCACAGAGTGGACGGGACAAATGTTTATGTGAATTTGGACAATAAAACGACTACAAACATTCCTTACGATCATCAAATTCCCGGAGAGAAATACTATTCCGGACAAAGAATTAAGCTTTATCTGGATAAAGTGATAAAGACTACAAAAGGTCCTCAACTTATTATTTCGAGAACTCATCCAAGTCTGGTAAAAAAGCTTTTGGAACTTGAAATCCCGGAAATCAAATCAGGTCTCGTTGAAATAAAGTCAATTTCTCGTGATCCAGGAGTGAGATGCAAAGTTGCTGTTTCCTCAAATGATGAAAAAATAGATCCGATTGGATCTTGTGTTGGGCAAAAAGGTGTTCGTGTCCAAAATATTATGGATGAATTGAATGGTGAGAGAATTGATATCATTCAATGGTCTGAAAATATGGAGGAATATATCAAAACTTCTTTGGCTCCGGCAAAAACTTCTGTTATTAAACTTGATGAAAAGGCAAAACGAGCGAAAGTGTTTGTTCAATCTGATCAAAGACCTCTGGCAATCGGGAAACAAGGTCAAAATGTTCGATTGGCTTCGACTTTGACCGGTTGGGAAATCGATATTCTCGATATTAGTGATTTTGAAGGAAAAGCTACAAAAGAAGCTAAACCAGAGGTGGAGAATGTTGCTGATCTTGAATTGGATAAAGAACTTGTTAAAAGTCTTACCGAGGCCAATTTGGCATTGGTTGAACAGCTTAAGGGTCTTACAAAAAAGGACCTTGCTGAAATTGATGGTATTGATGAGGATGGAGCGAAATCTGTGTTTGATGCTTTGAAGAAAGTTGCCTAATAAATTGTGCTAAGATCAATTCTGATGAATGAGAGACTAAAAACATTTTTAAAACGCATATCTCCGGTTTTTGCTGGCAGAAAATTTGAGATTCCTTATTCAGAACTTAATGCTGAAGAAAGGCTAAGACTAAGGACAGCTCATAGGAATGAGCGTTTTATTTATAAAAGAAAATCTGACGTTGATGGTGTGCCAATTGTAAGCATTTATTCTCCGGATAAACCATATAAGATTTATCAACAAGATTACTGGTTTAGTGATAATTGGAATTCTCTTGATTTCGGAAGAGATTTCGATTTTGAGAGATCATTTTTTGAGCAATTCATGGAGCTTCAGATCGAAGTGCCAAAATTAAATATGATGGCAATGCAAAATGAGAATTCAGAGTATACAACTGGAACAGCCTTTTGCCGTAATTGTTATTTAATAAATTCTTCAGAGCATTGTGAAGACTGTTATTACGGCAAGCTTTTG
>JAACEU010000051.1 GCA_011682355.1 Nitrospirota bacterium
TTACAGCTTGGATATTTAGAACGAGATTATTCCGTTTTGGTTTCAGTGTTGTATTTCGAAAGAATCGAAATCGTCGACGGGTTCGCACCATATTACTTCGACATGGTCAACTTCTGCTGAGGGCGAACCCTCGTGACACCAAACTATAAAGTCTTCGATTTGGTGTTTTTCGCCTTGTACACGGGCAATAACGCTTCCGTCGGCTATATTTTCCGCGAAGCCTTTGAGCCCCAATTCGACGGCTTTTTTTTGTGCGTTATCTCGGAAAAAGACTCCCTGGACTCTGCCTGTGATTTTGAGCAAAGCTTCTTCCATTTGGCCATATTATTAGAATGTCTCGACTGTAACTTCTTCGAGAACAACGTCTTCCAGTGGCTTGTCCATGCCGTCTTTCTCGACGTCTGCCATTTTTTCGACAACATCCATTCCTTCGTATACATATCCGAAAATGGCGTGTACTCCATTTAGCCATGGAGTTCCCTCCATCGCCTGGACAATGAAGAATTGGCTTCCACCTGTGTTTGGACCCGCATTAGCCATGGAGACGGTTCCGTATTTGTGCTCCAGCCCTTCTCCGAATTCATCTTTTATGGTCGTTCCCTGTCCTTTGTAGCTGTATCCTCCTGTTCCGTTTCTGTTTTCGAAGTCACCACCTTGGATCATGAAATTATCGATGATTCTGTGGAAAATTGTACCGTTGTATTTGCCTTCTTTGCTTAATTCGATGAAGTTTTTTGCTGTTTCCGGAGCCTGTTCTGTGTAGAGGAGCATGCGTATTTCTCCCAGGTTTGTTTTTAATATTGCGATTGTATCACCGCTATCTGGTGCTAATTTCATTTCTGTTTGGGTTAATGGTTTGTCTTCCGGTTTGTCCTCTTGCTCTAAATCCGTTTTTTGGGTGCATCCGAAACTGAATAGAACTGTGAAGATTAGGGTTGAGGTAAGTAGTGCTTTTTTCATAGGTTTTTGATTAGATTGCCACGCAATTTTAGCAATGGTAGACTTGTTCGGCAATACCTAATGGGCACAAAATGAAATATAATTGGTCAATTATTGGTCACGAAAAGCAATTGAAGCAGATTGAGCTGGATATTGAATCCGGAAATTTGGCGCATGCTTATCTTTTGGCGGGGCCGAACAGTGTGGGGAAGCATACCGTGAGCAGAAAAATTGCCGGAATTTTGCAGTGTGAAAATAATTTTTGTCATAAATGTCCAACTTGTATTCAGGTTCAGCAGGGAAGTCACATTGATACTGTTGAACTGAAGGACAACAAGGAATCGATCAAGATTGACGACGTAAGGAAGCTGGTTGAAAGGACAAATATGACCGGGCAGTCCAAATACAAGATTTTTCTTGTGCAGAGTGTGGAGCGGATGGGTATTGAGGCGGCGAATAGTTTTTTGAAAGTTTTGGAGGAACCTCCGCTCGGAACAATTTTCATATTAACTACAAACAATATTCGAGGGCTTTTGCCAACTCTTATTTCGAGAGTGCGCGTGGTCAAATTTAGCAATGTTTCTGCTCGATATCTGGAGGAAAAACTGAAAGAGCTATATCCGGATCGGGAAGCTGACACCATTCACCAAGTTAGCCTTCTTTCTCTCGGAAAAACCGGTAAAGCCATCCACTTGATGGAAAACCCCGATTCCTTAGCGGATTACAGAAAAATTTATAGTGATGTTCAGAATTTTTTGCGTTCAAAAAATCGAGTGGATCGATTTGCGTATGTTGAGGACATTGCGGCTGAGAAAAAGAGGATAGACATTTTCTTTAATATTCTGACTCACGTACTTCGCAGTAAAGTTTTGGAAGGCGACGCTGAAACGTCTAAACATATAAAAACCCTTTCAAAAATCGAGGAAGCTGGTATGTTTTTGAAGAAAAATGTTAATACAAGATTGGTGTTAGAAAATTTAATGCTTAGTTTATAATTTATGGCAAATAAAGTAATTGGAATAGATTGCGCTTACTCTTCTTCTCTAATCGAGATTCCGGATTCCGGGAAAGGGGGAATTGAGGTCGGGGATAAAGTTGTTTTCAAGGACGAAGAAGGGAAAGAGGAATATGGGATAATCAAATATGTTGATCAGCTTTCTGCCGATGAAGATAAGATTTTGTTTACTTCAAAAATTTTGAGGCGGGCCACCGCAAACGATTTCCAAAAGGTGGAAAGCCATTTGGAACAGACGGATAGAGCGCTTTCTGTTTGCAAGAAGCTTGTGAAGAGCTTTAATCTCGAGATGAATATTTTTCGAGTTGGATATTCGTTTGACGGGAGTAAGGTGCATTTTACTTTTACGGCTGATGAAAGGGTGGATTTTCGTGATCTTGTGAAGGAACTTGCGCGTTCTCTGAAAAAACAAATTCATTTGAGACAGATTGGTCCGAGAGATAAGGCAAAAATTCTTGGGGGATTTGGGCGTTGTGGTCGGTCGCTTTGTTGTAATACTTTTTTGGGGAAATTGGTGAGCATAAATATGGAGATGGTTCGTGAACAAGGGTTGGAGAGCAAGGGAAGCTCAAAGTTGTCCGGAGCTTGTGGAAAGCTTCTTTGTTGTTTGAGATACGAAGTTGAAGCATATAAAGAGCTTAGAAAAAGCGTTCCCGCTGTTGGCAGTACCGTTCAGTTGAAGAAAGGCGTGGCGTCTGATAAAAGTGGTTTTGTTTTTGCAGTGGACGTGTTGAATCAAAGAATTAGAGTTCAGCCTGCAGATAAAGGGGAAGCTGTAACCATTGGACCTAAGGATATTGAAAAAGTAATAAAAAAGCCGACGACTACCAGATAATAAAATTTTCCTATGTGGACATATCTTGCGATATTATTAAGTCTCTTGTTGTTAGCCTCTGTGTTTGTCAGAAGGGTGTTTTTGTATTTGAAAGAAAAGAAATCTCCACAAGAAGAGGTTCTTGCCAAAGTTGAGAAAGAAGAGGAAGTTTTTGTTGAAAAGGCAAAAAAACTTTCAAAAAGCGAGTCCGAAGAAGTTGAAGAGCTAAACGAAAAAGCAGAATCTGCGTTGAAGGTGGGGAAAGAGGACGAAGCTATTAAGTATTTCGTGCAGGCTTTGGCTCTCGATGAATTGCACGTTGAGACTCAACACAAACTGGCAATGCTCTACATGAAAAAAGAGATGTTTAGTGCCGCGGCGGCACTGTTTAAGAGTTTGGGTGATATTACCAAAGAGGCGGTTCATTATAGTCATCAAGGGCTGGCACTGTATAAACAAAACTTGTTTGAAGAGGCAAAAGTCGCGTATCAAAAAGCTGTTGATTTGGATCCGTCTCGTCCACAAAGATTTGTGAGCTTGGCTCAAGTTTATAGATCGTTGGGGCAAATAAACAACGCTGTTGTGGCTTTGGGAAAGGCCGTTGATATGGATCGGGAAAATTCGGAGCTTTTGTTTTTGCTGATTGACCTTCAGGCTGAACTGGGAAACCACAATGAGGCCTTGGAGATAGTCGGTAAGGTTTTGGAATTGAATCCGAATGATGAGGAAGCCAAAAGTTATATAAAAACTTTGAAAGCGGCTAGGAAGCAGGCAGAGGAAGAATAAAATTTATTCCATTCTGGTTCCTACGAGGATTTTTGCCGAAGTGGCCCGGTAGTGCGTTTTTATTTCTTCGGTAATTAGCTCTCCGTCTCCTTTTGTTACATACCTATACCAGAGGACGTTGAAGCCGGTGTGAGCTTTTTCCACCTGCTTTGTTGTCCCGTCCAGCATTGCATCTGTTTCTATGTAAATAGTTGGTCCTGATCCGTGGTAATTAGAAGTGTATGGCCCTTCCATTTCGACCGTTCTCCCGTCGTCTGTTCCGTAGAAAACGAAGTAGAGTTCGTAGTCGTCTTGAACGTATGCCTGGATGAGAATGTAATTTTCTGTATCGTTTTTGAATTTGAGGTCTGCTCCTCCCAGATAGATCGTCGCGTCCATTCCGTCACCCATTACTTGTGAATAATACGAAACTGCATATGAATGTTCGTGTCTTTCGGTGACCGGTAGGCCTGAGAGAAGTATTGCTCGGTACATGGTTGTAGATACCTGACAAACCCCTCCTCCGTATTCGGGAACTGTGCCTTCCGGCTTTATTACCAGTTCTTTTCGGTATCCCGTTGTTCCGTCGACTGCACCGAGGTTGTCATTGAATGAGAATTCTTCTCCCGGTGCCACCAGTGTTCCGTTGTGCTTTGCCGCCGCGGTTTTGATGTTGTGAACTCTGTTTGCGGGAGATCCGTAATACGAAGAATGCCCAATGCCTATTCTTTCCACTATCCCGAGCACTTGCAGTTCTTCTGAAATGTTAACTTCCGGCTCTGTCTCAAGGACGGGGATCGGGACCTGCGTGATACGGTTTTCCACCGCCAGTTCGATTGCTTTTTTCAGGTCGTCTCGTTGAATCTCCAGACCGTTGTTTCCTTTTCCTTCGACCACTACTTCTTCGTTTTCGTCAAAATAGATGTTTACCGGATCCGGTGGCCTGTCCAACCATTTTGAGATTTCTTCGTCCACGAATACGTTCAAGGCCTCTTGGTCGATTTCCAGAACGATTTTCTTTTCTATTTCTCCCGTTAACAGGCTTGCGAGGTCTACCTCCTCTTTTTCTACAAATGTGACCCAGTCCATGTGGTCAATAAGCCTTATGTACCAGTCGTCGCTGTAGACCGGATCCAGAAGTGCAAATTCGAACTCCAACATCTCCTGAATTTCCGGAACTTGCTCTTCCAGCATTTCTTTTGTGATTTCCGGCTCCTTGTCTTCGAGCTCAACTGTGATTTCTTCCGGGACCAGTTGTTTTGCCGATTTCTTTAAGCTGGTTATTATTTCGTCTTCTTTTAAGATTTTTCCGGCTGTTCCCTCTTCTACCAAGACCGTTCCGTTTTCTATGTAGAGACCGGCTTCTTTTGGGGCTATGTCGGAAAGCTCAAACGTTTCCTCCACTGTTGCTATTAGTTTTTTGTGATCTATTTTCGTGAGAACATTTATCGTTGTCGGCTCTTGGTCTTTTTGCCAAAAAAGCTCGAGGACCGAGACTTTTGTAGCGTCTGTTTCTTTTATCACCTGGATTGTTTCGTCTACCAGAATATCGACTCCGAGCTCTTCCGGTGTTAGCTTTGCTGTTTTGTCTCCGAGAGTGATTTCCAGTTCTGTAGCAACGTAATCTTTTCTTGCCTGTTCGAGAATCGACGTTGCTTCTTGCGGCGTTTTATACGAAACGTCTATTCCGGAAATTGCGGTCCCCGGGGAAAATTTCCCGTGAACGGAATATTTCAGCAGAAAAATTCCTGCTGTCAGAACGAGTCCTATGCTTAAGCCGATTCCTATAGATACGGCTGTCTTTTTGAATTTAAACATGTTCGTGTGGGATCCTT
>JAACEU010000052.1 GCA_011682355.1 Nitrospirota bacterium
GCTGACATCTCTTTGTCATAATCAATTTTCCCGCCAATAAACTTTCCAACTGTTTTGCTACTTTTTCCAATTTCTTCTCACTTTCCGAATAAATAGTGAAATAAAGAGCAAATTGGAAGAATTTTTCCTGCCCTCTTTGGATTTTTGTACGTAATACTTCCGCATCTTCGAGCGCTGTTTCAAGCCCGGGATCACGAACATGACCTTTTTCCGCTTGAATCCGAATACTTGATTGCATTTGAGCCACTTTCTTCTTCAAAGTTTTCATAATAGCTCCCGAATCTATCGGATAAATAAATTGAGAAATATCCATCGTAACATCAAAATTGACAATAGGGGCAAGCCAGTTTGCATTTAGATAACGAGGATAAGCAAAAACATAGAATGTTCGTGCATAAACTCCATCTACCTTTATAGAATCAAACTGAATATCCATTGAAGAAGGAGCGATAAGATCTTTGATAGAAGTAATTCCTTCTTGGTAAATCTTTTCCGCCTCAATATATTTTTGCTTTTCTTTTTTTGAAATTTTAACTTGCTTACCATTCTCATCGGTAATTGTCGCCGCCTTGTCGACCTTTCCTACGACACCCTCGCTTTTCTTTGTTTTAAAAACAAATAGTGACTTTACTTTATCAAAAAATGACTTTTTCTTTTCTGCTTTTACCGCATCCTTTACGTCTTGTGCAACCGTGACTTCTTCTTGAGTTTTTTCTTCATCAATTTTGTGACCGGTTGCAGGATCATAACCGGCTTCTTTCAGCTTTTTTGTAGCTTCCACATCAACTTTTCGCACAACTTCCAAAGAAGGCAAAACTTCAATAGTTGAAGACGGGTCTTCACCAATAGCCGTTTTTGAAGGTTTTTCCGCTTTTAATTGAACAACCGGTCCCGGAGCAGGCTCAGCCGCCTTTTCCGCACCTTCTATTTTATTCGCAGTCTCCTCACTGGACTTCTTCATCCATTCCGGAGTTTTTTCAAAATCTTCAACCTTTCTAGGCGAAAATACAGCTTTCCCCTCTTGCACAGCCTTCACTACTTGCGCTTGATCTTTTGCTGATGCTTGCGCCTGTGCCGAAACTTGTGTTTTATCGTCTGCCATTTGTTTTTATTTTTATCTTTAAATTTCCTATTATTTTACCAAAAAAACGCACTTTTTACAAGGGTAGAGGGCTAATACCGTCGAAAACAGCCCTCCTCATAACGTCATCTTCTGCCTGCATTTTCTGTACATAATGTCAGCCCGCTCATCAACCTGCCCCCTCACATCCAGCCTCCAGTTTTGCTCATCCACCAGTCCATTATGCATAAATTCGTGGTGATCGTGGCATAGTGCGATGATCGATTCATGGCTTCTTGACTGCGAAAATCTATCCCTATGATGAAAAACTTCCGCCGGTTTATTGCACCCAGGATATTTACATTTCCCATCTCCAAGCTCTTCCCATCTCTTGTGCGCGGAAACATAGCGCGTTTCAGCTTTTGGCTTTGCAGTTTCGCCACAACCTCTCTCTTTTGTCGAGTTTTCCCCGGTCGAAGATCCCGCCATGGCGGTGGGGACGGATTCCATCTCGGTTTTTCGATTCTTTCTCGCAAACTCAGCCTCAACCACTCTCCCCAAAATCATACCCATTACCTCCCTATTACTCATATTTCCGCCCCATTTCTTTTTCAACTTCAGAAACAGAAATGTCATTTCCTCATCCAATTCCAATTTTATCTTTTCCGGTTTTGCCTCACATATCATATCACCGCTCAAACCTTCTGCATTTTTTTGCCGCAACTCTTTCGACAAAGTCTGAACCGCCGGTTTGCTCATATTTCCGATTTTATACGCAAGAGCTCCCTCGTTTTCAGGCGTTGCCAAAGTCACCACCATCGCAACTTTGTTCAATCCAACGGTTTTGATAGCCTCTTTCAATTTTGGTTTATCATACAAATGTTTCTCAATTCGCAACCTCTTCTCGACAGTTGATCGAGGGATTCCGCCAAACTTTCCCGCATATTCCACAATTGTAGAAGCAAATTTTTTGTAAATTCCAGACTCGTAGATTTCCGGAAGAATATGAAGCATTTCGTTTGTAAGTTTGAATTTTTGCCTGCCCAGTTGTACGAATTTTTTGTGTAAATTTTCCATAGCTTTTCGGTTAAGAAGTAGGAGATACATTTTCTCACACCTCCCAACAAAAACAATCCCAAAACCGCTTGCAAATGCGATAATGCAACACTTTTCCTTCCAAGGATATTGAACAATTTTTTACCAACAAATCTAACCCCAAAAACTCTCCACGAGCACCCATTTTCCCCGCCTCACTGGAAAACTTTCAAAACCGCACAGAAAATGAGTTGTAACAAGTTCTAAGAAGAATCCCAAAAAAACCAAATTCCCGTCAACTCATAATCCATCCCCGGTCAAAGATCCCGCCTTGGCGGCGAGGACAACACCCCAAAAAACCAATCTGCGGTTGACATACTCCCAAGATTAATGTTAAATACGTATCCAAGTCAAATAATTAATACAAATCATGAGAGTAATAGCAACACAAGATACATACCTGGACTTTGAAAAAACACAGCAAGACTTAACCGAAATGGATGAAGGAATTGTGCTCCTTGCGCAAAATTCACTCAGTAGTGACAAAAACTGGACCATTCAGGATTTGGCAAAACTTACCGAATCACTTGCAATGACTATTATCGGTACAAGAATAAATTTTGAAACACACGGTGACAATGAAACAATATACATTCTCAAAAATGGGACAGCTACTCCAGCCCAACAAATTTTCTCACAACGAGAACGAGAAGAAGAAAAAACTACACATTATGCAGCAGACGATTTACGCAACGTGTCTTATCAGGCAAGAAGACAAATAATGGCACTAACTAGAGTAAGTCTTACCGCAAGAAATGAAGACATTCCACACGAAGGAGAAGGTATGGCAGATTTGTTATTGGTCCCGGATACTCACGATAGGATCAGAGAAACAAACGATTGCATAAACCTAGCCGCTCAGGAAATTCTTAGTATACACGGAGACAGTCTAAAAGAAGACGCTCTAATCGTCCGTTCAGACGACAAACCCTTCATCTATTCAGTCAAAGATGGTCGTAGAGTAGGTGAAAAGAAATCAACAACACAAGGAACAAAATATGTTGTTCATGAATTTTAATTTATCCTAATCATGTCTGAAAAAGAACCAACAATCACTCCCATAGAAACGTCACCGGATACAACTGCAAACACAACTTGGCTGAAACGAATTGGTCTTCCGCTTACAGTTGCTTTGGTAATGCTTGGAATTAATACTCCCACAAATGCAAAACCTAATAATCCGCAAAAATCTCAATCAATTCCACCTTTGCCCTCTGCCTCTTCACCTTCTGTCAGAGATCTGCAAAAGGATTTGAGCAAAAGAAGTAAAGCTCCAAAAATGCCGAAAAAAAGAAAGCCGATTCTTCCAGCTCCTTTAAACATTTCAGGAGTACCACTAATTAGAAATCTTCAAAAAGAATTGGTCCAAAAACGAGCACTACCACCTAAACGCGTAGAATTTCCATCATTAGGCGACATTCTTATTGATTCACTTGATAAAATGCCACCAGTTAGAAATCTTCAAAAAGGGTTACCTGATAGATTTTAGAAACTCCAACTCCATTATTTTTTCTCTACAAATCTCCCATAAACTATGCTAGTATTTCGGCGCTAGACAAGTCCAACGTCTAAATTTTCAACTAATAACTTATATATCGTGCCTAAAAAAGACAATAACTCAGATAAAGACCAAGATAGTGAAAACGCGAAAAATGACGAAAACTCAGAAGAAAATGAAAAGTCAGAAGATAATGAAAATCCTGAAGAAAACAAAAACTTAGAACTTTTTGAAGAAGAAGCCATAAAAGACCGCACAAGCCACAGAAGCATTTCTGATGAAATGGAAAATTCATACCTGGAATACGCAATGAGCGTAATAGTTTCTCGTGCCCTACCTGACGTCCGCGACGGTCTAAAACCGGTACACAGAAGAATACTCCACGCCATGAATGAGATGGGACTGAGATCAAGCAGTGGATTCCGAAAATCTGCGGCTGTTGTCGGTGAAGTTTTAGCTAAATACCATCCACATGGCGACACAGCGGTATATGACTCAATGGTAAGAATGGCTCAAGATTTCGCAATGAGATACCAATTGGTAAGAGGACAAGGAAACTTTGGATCTATCGACGGAGATAGTCCGGCGGCTATGCGTTATACAGAGGCAAAAATGGAAAAAATATCAGACGAAATACTTAAAGATATTGAAAAAGAAACAGTAGATTGGAGAGACAACTACGACGGAAGACATCAAGAACCGAAAGTCCTCCCTACAAAACTCCCTCAACTCCTTTTAAATGGAACAACGGGTATCGCAGTAGGTATGGCAACTTCCATCCCACCACATAATTTAGGAGAAGTATTCGACGGATTAATGCACCTTTCAAACAATCCGGACGCAACAATAGAAGAACTGATGGAATTCATAAAAGGGCCTGACTTCCCAACCGGTAGCATACTTTACAATGTCGAAGACATAAAAACTGCTTACACGACAGGACGAGGAGGCATGGTAGTAAGAGCAAAAACCGATATTGTTGAAAAAAAAGGAGGAAAATTTGCAATTATAGTCAATGAAATTCCATACCAGGTAAATAAAGCAAATCTTGTTGCAAAAATTGCCGATCTGGTTAGAAACAAAAAGATTTCAGGAATCACAGATATCAGAGACGAATCAAACAAAGACGGAATAAGAGTAGTAATTGAACTAAAAAAAGACAGTTATCCAAAGAAAATTCTAAATCAACTTTTCAAACTCACACAATTGCAAAATTCGTTCAATATGAACATGATCGCACTTGTGGATGAAATCCAACCACACTTGTTAGATCTCAAACAAGTTCTCGAGCACTTCATTACTCACAGAAAAGAAGTAATTGTAAGAAGAACTCAATATGACCTCAAGATTGCAAAAGCGAGAGCTCACATACTGGAAGGACTGAAAATCGCACTCGACAACATCGACGACATTATAAAAACAATTAAAAAATCCGATACAAAAGAAATCGCGCTCGAACAATTAATAAAAAAATTCAAACTCTCTGACCTGCAAGGTAAAGCCATTCTCGAAATGAGATTGCAAACCCTCGCCGGATTGGAAAGAAAGAAAATCGAAGATGAACTCGCAGAAAAATTAGCATTAATCACGGAACTCGAAGCAATTCTAAAAGATCCAAAGAGAATTCTAAAAATAATGCAGGAAGAATTTGCAGAAATTAAAGAAAAATACGCAGACAAAAGAAGAACCGAAAT
>JAACEU010000053.1 GCA_011682355.1 Nitrospirota bacterium
TTTAGTTAATACTGGCACTATTTTTTCAGAACTCAAGAAATTAAACTTTTCTGGAGGTACACCTGAACGTTGCAAATAACTAGAAAAAATACTTTCCAAAGCAGAGAAATCGATTCTGTTTATAATTTCCTCAAATTGCCTTCGTTCATCTTCGGTGTATTCCGTATCTCTCTCATTGTATTCCTGTGCAAAATCTTGTCTTTCGTTTCGTAATTTTGGATCAAATTCAGCATCTTCCAAACTTGTATATGGTAATTCCATTGATTTATAACGATTAAAAATAGATTGCCCGATTTTATTCGTGACTATCACGAATATGTCATTATAACACAAAACTAGGCTTTACGCAAAACGCTCCAAGCTGAAAAACCCTACACCCCGTACTCAGCCCTATACTTCTTTATCACTTCCATCATTTCATCATCAATATAAACTTTTCCATCCACTTCTTGATTATACAAAGCTTCAATAACTTCATCCAAATTCACAATTGAAAAGACTGGGAAACCAAAATCTTCCTCAATAGCTTTAAGTGCACCTATGCCATCATTATTTTTTTCCATTCTATCCATCGCAATAAGAACTCCCTTAATCTTCGGGTTACCATTTTTCTTCAAAGTTTCTACACTTCCGCGAATAGCCGTACCGGCAGTAATAACATCATCAACCATAATCACACTTGTATTTTCATCCAAAGGAGCTCCAATAAGTGCATCCTTCATGCCATATTCTTTAACTTCCTTCCTGTCAAAACAATATTTTTTGTTAACATTGTGTTTTGAATACAAAATCGAAGTCATTACTACAGATAACGGAATTCCTTTGTACGCCGGTCCAAAAATCACATCAACATCAATACCCGAATCCTGCAAAGCTTCTACATACGCTTCACCTAATTTCGAAAACAATTCACCTGTATAAAAACTTCCAATATTCAAAAAATAAGGAGCAATCCTCCCACTTTTAAGAGTAAATTCACCAAATTTCAAGGCGTCGGCCTGCACTAATAGTTCAATAAAATCTTTTTTGTACTGTTTCATATGTTTAATTAGTTAAAATGTTTTTTCTTTCCTACACTATCACGATGATATTTTCCAAATTCAGGCAAATCTTTCACATCCGCATAATTCATCACCGGTCCATCCTTACAGGCCAAAACTCCGGTATCGTCAATCGCGCACTGCCCACAAACACCAATTCCACATTTCATATATTTTTCCATCGACAAATAACAATCCACACCCTGCGCATTCGCAACACCACCAACCGCCTGCATCATAACCTCCGGCCCACACGTAAAAACTTTATCAATTTTTTCTTTCTTCAATAAATCCTCAAGAACCTGAGTAATATAACCCTTAAACCCCGCAGATCCATCATCGGTCGAAATATGCAGATTTACATTACTTCCAAGTCCAAGAACTTTATGAGTATAAAGCAAAAGATCCTTATTTCGAGCACCCACCATAAATTCAACTTTGCAGTCCTTTTTCACAGCTTCACTCGCAACATTGTACATCGGCGCCGCTCCATATCCCCCGGCAACTAAAGCCAAATGATCGCCATCGGCAAATTCATAAGCAGTTCCAAAAGGTCCGCGAATCCCCACCTTATCGCCCTCTTTCATTTTGAATAATTCCGCAGTCGAACCCCCAACATTACAAATAGTCAGCCAAAACTCATTTCCATCATCAAATGCCACAGAAAAAGGCTTCTCATCAACTCCCGGAATCCACATCATCACAAATTGTCCCGGTTTACTTCCCAAAAAATACTCAAAAACATAAGTATTCGTAGTTTCATTTTCCTTAACTATCTTTTTGATAGGTAATGCAACAGGCCTGGAATCAAATGTTTTTATATTCATAAATAATTATTTATTTATCCTTCAGTTCTTCTGAAATCAACTTTAATCCTTCTTTACACACTTTATCATCAGTTGTATCCAATACTGCACACTTTGCCAACGCAATTCTAGTTTTACCATTCAAAACTTCTACCATTCTATACTTTGGATCATTGCCACAAATAACGAAACAAGTTGCTAAAACCGCTGCTGCTGTCAAAGATGCTATTAAGTGGCCTCTTGTTAGTGGAGGAAGATCCTCTGGAGTTCCCATAATATTTATTTAATTATTCCAATAATTTCCTCAATATTTTTCACCCCATTCTTCTCACACCATTCATCCATCTCCCTCACGACTTCTCCAAATCCTTCAGAACCTCTGTAATAAACCATTGTTCCCATTCCAACCAATCGAGCTCCCGCCATCATCATCTCGATAGCGTCCTCACCACTCAAAACTCCTCCGGTTCCAATAATCGGCAAACCGGTTGCCTTGAAAACATCATAAACCGCCTTCACAGCCAATGGTTTTATTCCGGGACCGCTCACCCCACCAACTTTATTCTTCAAAACCGGCATCCTCATATCAACATCGATAACCATGCCCGGCCCATAAGTATTTACCGCACAAAATCCATCAGCCCCCGCATCTGCACAAGCCTTCGCAATCTCCCCGATACTCTCAACATTCGGCGACAGCTTCACAATCACCGGCACAGAACTAATTTTTCCCTTCACTAATTTCGTCACCGCAACTGCATCATCGGCCACACACGCAAACGGCTTACCAAACTCATCCTCCACATTCGGACAAGAAATATTCACCTCGACAATATCCGGCCCACACTTCTCGATTTTCTCCGC
This sequence comes from Nitrospirota bacterium, assembly GCA_011682355.1. Lineage (GTDB taxonomy): Bacteria > Patescibacteriota > Gracilibacteria > UBA1369 > LOWO2-01-FULL-3 > JAACEU01. The sequence continues at coordinate 2,711 of JAACEU010000053.1, forward strand.
CAATTCTCCAAAATCATCAATCGAAGATGCAACAATACTCGCAATAATCGGCGCAGGTCGAAGATCCCGCCCTGGCGGCGACTTCCCATCTAGATATTCTGGAAATGTCTCAGCCGAAGCCTTCTCAATACCGGCATCAGAAAGCCCGACCGCATTTATAAAATAATTTTCCGTTCCAAGCATAGTTGGATTGCTATGACCTTTGTGCTCCTCAAGCCAAATCGACTTTGTGGTCACACCTCCGGCCCCATCCTTCACCACTTTTTTCAACGAACTGGCGGTCACTCCCAGAATCCCGGAAGCCAAAACCGTCGGATTCTCAAACCCAACGTCGCAAAATTTTATCTTTAAATTAGCCATAAATCTAAGCTGTTTAGTATGACATCCCCTCCGATGTGTAGTCAGCCTGCAAATTGATTGTATCAATAAGTTTGTTATGCATTTCTACATAATCTTCGGTCATTTTGTCTAAATCTGCAAAATATGGTTCCATCGCTTCAAATGTATATCCATCACTCTCAATAACATCCTTGAATTCACCGGCTTTCTCTAAATATTCCTGCATGAAACCTTTATAAGTGTCGTTATACTCATCCACAAAAACTTGTTGTCCGGAAGCAAACCTTGTATCTGTAAAATATTCATCCAACTCTTCAACGGAAACTTCAAATTCACCATAAGCCTCAACAAATAGAGCAATACCACCATCATCAGCCAATGCCCAATATTCGTTATAAAAATTTTCTTCCGCCATCAAAACTCCATCCATCTTTTGGATAAGTCCATTATGAACCTCAACTTCATCAACAAGTAAGTCCGCAAGTGAGCATCCGGTAAAGAATATCGCCGACAAAGTTAGAAATATAGCAATCTTTTTCATGATGATTAGTTTAATAAATACCTTAAAAAAACACAACCTCTTTCCCTATCGGTTTTCCCTCAATTTTTCCATCCTTATACACAATTTCACCATTAACAATCGTCATTATAGGCCAACCCTTCAACATTAACCCCTCATAAGGTGACCATCCGGCTTTTGATAATAAATTTCCCCTCTCAACCTTTTTTTCCAATTCCATATCAACAATCACAAGATCCGCGTCATACCCCTCCACAATCCGACCTTTATTCGGAATTCCAAAAATCTCTGCCGGCCTCTCACAAACAAGCTTCACAAGTTCACTAATCGTAAGACCTTCACTACTCACCGTATTCAGAAAAATCGGAAGCAACATCTCAACCCCGGGAATTCCCGCAGGCGCGTCCAAATATCCGGCCTCCTTCTCCTCCAAAGAATGCGGCGCATGATCAGTATCAATAATATCAATCACACCCATCTTCAGAGCTTTCCAAAGAGCAAAAACTTCCATCCGACTCCTCACCGGCGGATTAACTTTTATAAAATTCTTCCAATGTTCATAATCATCCTCAGTCAAATGCAAATGATGCGGAGTCACCTCGCAAGTCACCCCGTCATCTTTGTATTCCTCGATAATATCAACTTCGGCTTCCGTCGAAACATGCGCAATATGAACAGGCCGTTTATACTTCCGTGCCAACTCACAAACATATTTCACGGCTACCGCCGCCGCCTCCGGACTCCGAATCTGCGAATGTATCGCCGCCGTCAACTCACCATCAAACTTTTTCTTATTTTCTTCAATAATCCCCTCGTCCTCAGCATGAACCACAATCAATTTGTTACTTTTTTCAAATAATTCTTCCAAATTCTTCGTCCCCACCCCGTCGAAGATCCCGTCCCTGGCGGGGCCCTGGCGGCGGCCAACTCCCATATCTCCGGTCGAATTCGCAACAAAAACTTTTACACCCGGAATATTCGACGCTTCGTTCACCTCCTCAAGATTTCCACCATCATATCCAATATAAAATCCATAATTCACATAACTGCGACCACTCACAAGTGCCCGCTTATCATCCAAAGCCTTTCGGCTCGTTGTCGGAGGTTCATTATTAGGCATATCAAGCACAGTCGTCACCCCTCCACTCACCGCCGCACGAGATCCACTCTCAAAATCCTCCTTATAGGTCGCCCCGGGATCACGAAAATGCACATGCGGATCCACCACACCCGGCAAAATCAACTTATCCATACAATCAACCACCTCCGCATCCTCCACCTCTTCGCCCTCCTCCGCCTGCCCCGCCGTGGCGGTGGGAAATCCCACAATTTTCCCATCCTCAATCAAAACATCGATCTTCAACGTGCCCTCACTCGACACAACCTCCCCATTTTTCAGTAAAATTTTATTCATCCTAAAACTTTCTTTAATAACGCCATCCGCACATAAACACCATTTTCCACTTGATCGAAATATTTTGCACGAGAATCCGAATCTACCTCCACGCTCACCTCATCCACCCTCGGCAACGGATTCAAAAGCACAGCATCTTCCTTCGCCCCATTCATCATAGCCTCATCAATAACCAAAGCACCTCTATATTTCTCCGCTTCC
>JAACEU010000054.1 GCA_011682355.1 Nitrospirota bacterium
GTCTACATTTTCCGTCTAGAGGATCACCATGAAAGGTTAAACAAAGGCGCACGAGCACTGGGACATCCTGAAGTCTCTTTTGAAATTTTTGAACAAATGGTTACGCGAACAATCCAAGCAAACAAAGACTACATTCCACCACATGGAAAAGGAAGACTCTACATTCGCCCAAATTACTACGATGCAGGGCCTCAGCTCAAACTAAACCACTCAGGAACATACAATCTATCAGTTACAGCGATCCCAATCGGTACTTCAGAAGCATATTTCCCAAAAACCGGTAAACCAACAACATTCGCACTGGCAATCAATAGAGCACGTGCTGTAGAACACGGCATAGGTCGCTCAAAAGTTGCAGGAAATTATGCCGCCACAGTAGAAGCCGTCGATCAAGCACACGACGCCGGATTTTCGGGTCTTGTATATACAGATCCAAGAGGAGAAAAAGTCCGTGAATCTCACGTAACAGGAATTCTTTTCGTGAAATATCAAGACGATGGCTGTCATGAAATTGTCGTTCCAAGCCTTGCAGGAGGAGATATTTTGGAAAGTATTACGGTAAAAACAGTCAGAGAAACCGCAGAAGATTTGGGGTACAAAGTGGTAGAAAGAGATGTGGATTGGACTACAATTGATAGTTTTGATGAAGTTCTAGCGGTAGGAACCGCAGCGGCCGTCACGCCTATTCATAGGCTTCAACTGGCGATTTTTGATGATGATAACAAATTACAACCTCTCCCGGAAGAAGGAGGCGTTTATTCGGAAGAAGGCGAAACAGAATTCAATAGAGGTGAAGTAGGTCAAAAAATCTTCGATCGCCTTTGCGATATTCGAGAGGGAAAAATTGAGGACCATAATGATTATTTGACTGCTGTTGATGTATAAAAAAACTAAGGCTCGTTGTTGACAAAAACGGCGAAAAGTTATACTATCCGCTCCTTATTTGATTATTCAACAGTTATGTCTGCAGATACACAAAATGGAGAGCCAAGAAAACCGGCAGAAGTCTCACCAAGAGTAAGAAGATATTTGGAAGATCCGGGCGTAGCCGAAAGAATTCAGCGTCTTTACGAGGAGACAAGACTTTCTCTACAAGGACAAAAACCTGAAAATGACGCAAGCCATTTGGAAAGACTAAGAGATTTAGAGGAATCTGAAAGATATGAAAGAGCGGCTCATGAAGAGTGGCTTACCAAACTTCCAAGGGAAAAGCAGGAAGCCTACTTTGAGTTTGGTTTTTTAATGCAAAGTCTGAGGGGGATATTAGTACGATATGGACAAGAGATATCAGAAGAAGGACCTGAGCAATTCGAAATGGCAATTATTGATGAAATTTTTGAGAACCTCAGATTAGAAGTATTGAAAGATGAAAAAACAGAAAATGACCGTCTCAAAGTATTAGCTATTCGCTATTCAAAAGTGAGGAAATATATAATTAGGGCAAAGAGCTTCAGTACTAAGTACCGAGGAAATAATTTTCAAAAGCACACAGCACATATTATAAAAATTTTTGAATCCTTGAGAGAAGAAGAACAGGACAATGAGAGATGCTCAGCAATTGAAAAGGGGCTCAAAGGGTTGAAAAGATTTCAAGAAGAAATTGGTGATGGGGACTGCAAGATTGGCTTGGAGGAATTAGAAAAACTCGAAGCATGTTTTTTGCAAATCCCGGAATTAAGAACAGTAATACCACATGAAAGCACAATGATAAGTAGGCTGTACGGAGAAAGAATGAAGTCTGATGAACTTGAAATAACCAGACAAAGAATAAAAAACGTCGCATCGGAAGAAACAACCACCCCGGAAAAACTACAAGCAAAAGCAGGGTTTTTACAGGGAGAATACGTTGCAAATATGTTTCCGGTATCCAAAGAAGGAGACGACATCTTGGTGGAAGCGTTATCCGCAGATTTATTGGAGTACATACCAAAAGATATTCCAAGAAACTTAAGAGAAGAATTTAGAAAAGAACTCAAAGCATTAATGATTGGTATTAACAAGATTTTATTACACATCCAAACCGTAAAAGACATAAACGGATTTGAATCAAATTCAAACAAAAACTTACAGTTCACCTTACTATACGGAATTAGAGAAGATTTATTGAAATTGAGAAAAGTGATGATAGATCAAAAGAAAAAAAAGCCAACATTTGAGCTTGAGCCCGCATCAGACGAAATAGAAACAATTACATGTGAAATAGTGGTAAGAGAATCAGAAGTATTGAGAGGAACAGAAGAAGGAGATAAAGATCCAACAGAGATTTTGAGAGAAAGAAGAGATATAGCTAGATTTGGACTTTCTCACGCCATTAGTAAAATTATCGAAAGGATAGATGCTCTATTTTATAAAATGGGAGGCAAAGGATCTCCGGGTCCGGAAATAAAGCACTGTTGTAACACCTCGGCAAACAAGCTCAGAAGATCAGCGCAATTGATCGCCGGAGTATTTAACAAAGATCCAAAATTAACCGACATGTTCCCGGAAGTAAAAGAAGATATAGCTGAAGCTGTAAGATTGAGAAAGGATTTGTACGCTTTCTACACGGAATTATCATCAATCGCAAAGCAAATAGAAAAACAAGCAAAAATGTTCCCAAAAGAAGCAGAGATAAAAGATCCAAGACATAAAACCATGGCAAATTTTGTTAGAAACCAAAAACGATCAGAGTTTAATGAATCAATAAAAACATTCAAGAAAGTAATAGAAGATTACGCCGATCTGGTATCAAGGATGAGGCCGGCAGACAGAGAACTTGTAGTTGAAGCACAAATAGAAGAGAAAGAACTCTCGATGGGTGATATGGCCCAAGCAATACATGCTTTTATGATTTCTTTACAGCTAATTGCCACGCAGGAAATTAATCAAAGAGAACTGTTGAAACATGAAGACAAAAAGAATATTGAGAACGCAGTGGAGAATTTATTTATGAGTAAATGGTTAATAAATCGCGAGGAAATATCAAAGGAAGCACTATTACGAGTAGTGACCAGACTTATGGAGGCGGTAAATAGTCTAAAAAAAGCGTTCTACAGAAATCCAGGCATATTAATCAAGATTCAAAAGCGGTTAAATGAGTTGTCAGAAGAATTATTGGATGAATTAATAAAAAATATGTACCCGGAAGATACCAAAGAAGAAAGGAAGAGAAAAATAAAAATAGATAAAGAGTTGAAAAAAAGATTATTATCGTTTCTTACAGGAGCAGAACTTAGATTGGATATAGCTCACGAGCTATTCTAACTCTACTTCCTATTAATCAAATTAAAGAACTCCGCTCTGGTCGCAGGTTCTTTTCTGAATATTCCTAGCATAGCAGAGGTTTGCATCACGGAATTTTGCTTTTCCACCCCCCTCATCATCATACAAAGATGTCGAGCCTCGACAACCACAGCAACCCCCACAGGATCCAAATATTTCATCACAGTATCTGCAATTTCCTTGGTCAACCTCTCCTGAATCTGCAACCTCCTCGCATAATAATCCACGATCCTCGACAGCTTCGAGAGTCCAATCACATTCTTGTTCGGAATATATGCAATATGACATTTTCCAATAAACGGCAACATATGATGTTCGCAAACCGAATAAAGCTCGATATCACGACAAATGATCATATCTTTGCTTTCCGCCTGGAATATCGCCCCGTTTATAATTTTGTCCAGATCCTCGTCGTATCCCTTCATCAAAAACTTCATTGCATCAGCGGCGCGTTTTGGAGTTTTCCGAAGACCTTCCCGCTCAGGGTCTTCCCCAATTTCTTCAATAATTTTTTTATAATATTCTTCCATAGCCCGCACATTCTAGCTTATTTGCAATTTTCGTCAAAATGAATAAAAATGAAATAAATAATAACAAAAATTCCTATGAGTAGATTTCCATTCCGAGACTTTTTTTTCGAAGAGGTAAAAAAAACTCCTGGCATGGTTAATTGTCATGCACACTTGGATCGCGCATACACGGTTACACCTGGAAATTGGAAGCAAGCCTCGGCGTTAATGGAGGAAAAATGGGTTTTAAATAGAGACATAAAGAGACAACACACAGAAGAAACATTAATAAAAAGATTGAAATACTGCATAGACGGTTTTATTGATCAGGGGATTATTGCATGTCGTACACATGTTGATGCTGATTTTATTGTAGATATGCTTGTTGTTGATTCAGCGGTGAAAGTGCGTGACGAATACAAGGATAGGTTTGAATTACAATTGGTACCACAACCCTTGGAGGGATTATTAACAAAGGAATCAAGAGACCTTTACGAAAAAGCCTGTGACAAATGCGACGTAGTAGGAGGTTTGCCATCAAGTGATAGAAAAGAACAAGGAGGAGATCGCAAACATATGGAATTCCTAATTTCCACAGCAAAAAATCTGGGAAAAGATATTGACGTTCATGTGGATCAGGAAAATAACCCGGAAGAGCATGATTCTGAATGGATTCTGGACATGATTGAAAAAGAAGGGATGCAGGGGAGAGTAACATTTGTACACGCCCTATCAGTCTCTGCGCAACTGGGAGAAGATAGAAACAGAATTTACAAAAAGATGGTCGACACAGGAACGAACGTCACAGTTTGCCCATGGGCAGTCATCGGGATGAAACAGCACAAAGATAAGGTCGCACCACTCCACAATTCAATTGCACAAGTCGACGAAATGATAGAAGCGGGCGTGAATGTATCAGTTGGGACAGACAACATTTCAGATATATTTGTCCCTGAGGACAGGGGAGATCTATTTGAAGAGATAATTCTAATGGCCTGCGCATGCCGATATTACGACGTAGCTGGATTAGCAAAAATAGCCACCACTAATGGCGCAAAAACTCTTAAACTCAAAAACTATGGCTAAACGAAAGATATGGGATAAAAAAGGAACCGCAAAACTGGATCAGGTAGTTGAAAATTACAATGCAGGTGAAGATATTATTTATGATCAACAAATGATCCTGTCCGACGTCGAAGGATCTTGGGGATACGGGAAAATGCTTCGCAGACATGGAATCTTGAATGACAAAGATCTAAAAGATCTCAAAAAAGGTCTGGATGATATTACAAAACTCTACAAAGCCGGAAAATTTAATCTAAAAGTCGAAGACGAGGACTGCCACACAAAAATCGAGGACTATTT
>JAACEU010000055.1 GCA_011682355.1 Nitrospirota bacterium
CCTCGTATCACAACACCCAAAAGCCCTTCATCTTCAATTTCATATACAACAGTTTTTAGGATTTTATATTCAGTAACATCGTGAGCTTTTGCATTGTCCGCAACAGTAAAGCCACGCTCCACTTCTACAAGCTTCATTTCCAATTCCTTCTCTTCCTTTTCATCCGGATCCGCGATCTTCCCCTCGGCTATTTCCAGATTTTGTGCAATTCCACATTTTTCACAAACAATAATTGTATCCTCTCCAATTTCACTCTCAACCGAGAATTCATGTGAAAACTTATTAGTAAAAGGCCCTCCGGAAGCCTCAACAATATGCGCCTTCAAACCACATCTCTCATAAACATTCAAATAAGCCCGCTTCACTCGTTCATAATATTCATCCAAATCCTTTTCTGAAGTGTGAAAACTATACATATCCTTCATCCCAAACTCTCGTCCACGCAGAAGTCCGGACTTTGCACGAGGTTCATCTCTAAACTTCGTCTGAATTTGATAAACACTTAGAGGTAGATCTTTATAAGAATTAATATATTTAGCCGCCAGGGGAGTTACCGCCTCTTCATGGCTTGCCCCAAAAACAAATTCCTTGTCACCCGAAGCATGAGTTCTATACAAAATTTTGTCCATAGTCCGATCTCGACCCGTAGTTTTCCAAATATCAATTGGGTGTAGCGCCGGCATCAGTAGTCTTTGCCCATCCACCGCATTCATCTCCTCCTCGATAATATTATTGATTTTATTAAAAACTCTATAACCAAGCGGTAAAAGATTGTAAATCCCCGCCGCAAGCTTTTCAATAAATCCGGCCTGAGTCAGAAATTTAGCATTTATACTATCTGCGTCACACGGGGGGTTGTGTCTGGTCCTCCCAAAAAGATTACTATATCGCATATTTTGAATTTTTATATTGTTCTGTATTTTTCCTCTTCAACATACACCTCCAGAATGTCGTCATCCTCCAATGGGGTATCACTGTTCACTTTCATACCGCAATCATTCCCCTCACCAATTTCTTTTACCTCCTTATCCACTTTTCGCAACGACGTGATTTTGCCCTCACCCACGAAATTATCTTCCTTCTCTACATTTTGGCCACGAATAATATCAAATTTAGATTTATTTTTAAGCTTACCACTCAAAACCTTGCACCCTATAATCATCTCTTTCTTTTTAGTAAGGAAAATTTGTCTAACTTGTGCACGTCCCAAAATCTTCTTAATCACCTCTGCATCCAGCAATCCTGAAAGGATCTTTCTAACATCTCCCAATAAATCATAAATAACTGTGTACTTTTTCACCTCCACTCCTTCACGCTCCGCCGTCTTGCTAACATAAGGAGAATCAAAATCCGTATGAAAGGCTACAAGTAGTCCCTTACTTGCGGCGGCCATCATCACGTCCGATTTACTAACACTACCCACTCCGCTGTGAATTACTTTTACAGCAACTTCTTCGTCCTTAATTTTTGATATAGATTGCTTAATCGCTTCCAGCGAACCTTTTGTGTCCGCCTTAATCACCAACCTCAAAATCTTTTCAGATTTTACAGACGAAATAACTTGATTCATTCCTGACATCTTCTCCTCTGATTCCTGTTTTGCCTGTAATGTAACCTCTTCAGATCTTTGCTTAGCAACTTTTTCATTAGTAACCACTTGCAATATATCTCCGCTTTTTGGTGTTTCATGAAGCCCGGCTATGAGAACCGGAGTGGATGGTCCCGCTACCCTCAAAGTCTTTCCGTTGTGATCTTTCATGAGTTTTATTCGTCCATATGTATGCCCAATAATCACATTATTCATTATTTTCAAAGTACCTGTATTCACCAAAATGGTAGCGACAGGCCCAAGATTTGGATCCAGGTGAGCCTCTATGACTGTTCCAACGGCTTCTCGGTTGGGATTAGCTTTCAAATCCTCCATTTCCGTAGTCAAAAGGATCATATCCAGCAGTGTATCGATTCCATCTCCACGTAGCGCAGAAACAGGAACCATTACTGTTTCTCCACCCCAATCTTCCGGTTGTAGATCATGCTCTGCCAATTCTCCTTTTACTTTATCAGGATTAGCGTCAGGCTTATCCATTTTGTTAATAGCAACGATTATTGGGACTCCGGCTTCCTTTGCATGATTAATAGCTTCAATAGTTTGTGGCTTAACCCCTTCATCCGCCGCCACTACCAAAATTGCAATATCTGTAACTTTTGCCCCTCGAGCACGCATAGAAGTAAATGCTTCATGACCGGGAGTATCCAAAAACGTTATCAATTTTCCCTTTTTTTCAACCTGATAGGCACCGATATGTTGAGTAATCCCACCAGACTCTCCCGCAACCACATCGGTTTCTCTTATAGAATCTAATAATTTTGTTTTACCATGATCCACATGTCCCATAACCACAACTACCGGAGGCCTTTCTTTCAGCTCTGAGGCATCATCTTCCTGCAAAAGCTTTGTAATGTCTCCGGTCATCAATTCTTCTACGCCGGCTACTGATCGCTTTCTTTTAAGCTTTATTCCTACATCATCAGCAATAATCTGAGCTGTATCAAAGTCGATTTGTTGATTGATATTGGCCAAAATCCCATTCTTCATCAATTCACCTATAATCTTGGCAATTTTTATCCCTGATTTTTCAGCAAATTCCTTTACCGTAATGGAATCCGGAAGTTCTATTGGTTTGCTGGTATCGATTTCTGCTTTTTCTTCCGGTTTTTCCTCAACTTTTTTCGTTGTGGCTTTACCGGCTTTCTGCTTTCTTTGACTCTTAACGATTTCACGCTCTCTTTCTTCAGCTATGATTTCATCATAAATCTCAGCAACATCGGTAGGATCTTTGGGCTCAGCATCCGTTTCCGGCATAAGCTCATCCAAAACAAGCTCTGCCACCTCATCTTCGATAACACGAGCACGTGGAGTAATTTCAAATCCAAGACCGGTAATTTTTTTCTTAAGATCTTTGACCGGAATATTCAATTTTTCCGCTAAATCTGCAAGTTTTGTCGACATATATGATTTCTATATAAAAAACAAAAATAGTCTACGGAAAAAATATTTTATTGTAAAGAAAAACAGTATATCATAAACCATGATGGAAACAATATTATTAACAGTTGGGATCGGTGTTCTTCTCGGGATAGCTTTTATGATTTATAAGTTGCAAGATCTGAAGAAACCGGAAGATCAGAAGCTTGTTTTCGAATACATAGAAGCTTTGCGCAAAGAAATGCGTGAAAGTGGAACCGAAAACCGTAAGGAGGTTCAGCAAAGACTGGACGTTATTCAGGAAAGACTTTCAAAAGGGTTAGAGGTATCCTCACAAACAATTCAGAAACAATTCTCGCAAAGTTCGAAGCTGATCTCGGAAGTTACACAAAAACTCACAAAGCTTGATGAGACCAACAAGCAGGTCCTAAATTTTTCAGAACAAATGCAGAGTCTGGAAAATATTCTCAAAAATCCTAAACAAAGAGGTATATTGGGAGAATATTTTTTGGAAACGCTACTGGGTCATGTCCTTCAGCCAAACCAGTATCAAATGCAGTACAAATTTGATAATGGAGAAATAGTGGATGCAGCGGTTTTCTTTAAAGAGAAAATCATTCCGATTGATGCAAAGTTTTCACTCGAGAAATACAACAAGATAATGGAGGAAAAGAACGTGGCAATACGCGAAAAACTTGAGAAAGAATTCAAACTGGATATCAAAAATAGAATAGATGAAACCGCGAAATATATAAGACCAAAAGAAAACACCACGGATTTCGCCTTCATGTTTATTCCGGCTGAAGGGGTTTATTACAACCTGCTAATCTACAAAGTAGGCTCAATGAAAATAAATGCGAACGACCTCGTCGAATACGCCTTCAAAAAACACGTAATAATAGTATCGCCAACTTCATTCTTCGCTTATCTGGAAACAGTTCTCCAAGGATTAAAAGCGTTGAAAATGGAGGAATCGGTACAGGAGATTATCAAAAAGGTGGGGGACTTGGGGCGGCACATGGGAAGTTACGAGGAATACCTTCAGAAAATGGGTAATAGCCTCGGAACAACGGTAAATATGTACAATTCAGCGTACAAAGAATTCAACAAAATTGACAAAGATGTCTACAAAATCACTGACGGCGACGAAGGCGGCAAAATAGATCCAGTAGTTTTAGACAAGCCGGCAGCGTAGGCTCGCAGAGTCAGATCCCGGGCACCCGTAGGGTCGGGACAGCGGACGGCCTGATCGCGACTATTACCTCGCGATCATAGCGCGAGCGGACGCGAGCTCATTATCCCAAGTATCAATTAACCTAAATCACCATGGGAGTAAGATCAAAAACATTAGTAGTTGTATTGCTGGTCGGACTTGTATTCGGCGTATTCGCTATATCAACAAAGAATTCTCAATTATTCAAAGGACAGATCTTTGATGGATCGGAAGAAGAAACTACGCAAGAAACAGGAGAGACATTACTACCGGACTTGACCGTAAGTGCGGAAATTATTATCCCGGAAATAGCCGAAGACGATATAGAGGTAAACGTAACTATGGAGAATATAGGGAAAGGCACCATGCCTGGAGGAAAACCATATACATACAGCATTTACATTAACGACACAGAAGTATTCTCAAACAGCGATTCCTACAGCGAATTAGCACCCGGAGACGCATTTAGCTTCAAATACCCAATTCCACGATCAATTTACCAATATCCAAGTGAAGGGACGGTAAAAGTGGTCGTAGATGGAGAGAACTCTATTGAAGAAAGCAACGAAGACAATAACCAAATCGTGAAAGAATATAAGTTCTAAAAATGCATAACACTTCATCGGGATCACAACCTGCACCAAAAAAGCTTCGAGAATCCGTACTTAAGGATGAAAAAATTGGTGCAAACAAAGCCCTAAAATCCAGAGAAAGAAAATCAAAGGAACAAGTAATTGAGAAAAAAACCCAAAAGGAGCTCAGCGACATGAAGGAAATTAGAGATTTTTGGGAAGAGACGTTTGGAAAAGGAGCAATAGCGAGCTTTTTCATAAGTTTAAACGCTTTTCTTGCAGGAGAAGAGGGAACTTTTGATGCCGCGGCCTTTGACGAGGAGATTAGCGCGAGAGCAAAAGAGCTCTCAAAACAAGGAT
>JAACEU010000056.1 GCA_011682355.1 Nitrospirota bacterium
GAAGGTTCGCAGTGTATTGATGGAGGAAAAACTATTTCTTCTGTGGCAGATGATTATTTTGGTGATTCACGGCCTGAAGATGGTGATGGGGATGGAAATGCCGATTATGATCCCGGGGCTTATGAAGCTCCTGAAGTGGTCGTTGCGTCTACAGTTTTAGCAATTACAAACCTTGCGGTTTCTCCAACTGTTTTCTCATCAACAGATGATGATACAACATTGACATTCACTATTAGCGAAGACGCCGATGTGACTGTGAATGTGGAGTATAGTGGCGATCCAACTTATGTGGAGCTTTTGACTTCTTCTGCTGAGACAGCAGGTGATGTAACTGTTGTTTGGGATGGAATGGACAGTATTGGTAATCCTTCTGTGGATGGAGTTTACACATTAAATATTGAAGCAGTTGGTGCGAGTGATACTGTTACCGACTCTATAGATGTCGAAATTCTTGAAGAAAATTTACCAGCACTTACTGAGCAGTGTGCGGGTTATACTGATGTTGCTGATACTCACCCAGACTGTGAAGCTATTGAATACATGCAGTCTGTTGGAGCAATGACAGGAAATCCTGATGGTTCATTTGAACCAAATGAACCACTACAAAGAGATCAGATCGCAAAGATTTCATTGGAGACATTCGGACTGTTTGATGACTCTGAAGATTACTGCGGAGGTGTGGATCCATTCCCTGATGTAGATTCTGGTGACTGGTCTTATCAACACGTTTGCCGTGGTGTAGAACTTGGAATGATTTACGGTTATACGGGAGGCGAAGATGCTGGTTTTTACAGGCCTGGACGTGACGTAAGCAGAGTGGAATTCTTGGCTTTGATCTTGAGAAATGTTAGCGACACTATGCCTGACGATTCTCTCGGTTCTTATGATGATGTCGATGGTGGACAGTGGTTTTCCGGATATGCAAAATATTCATATGACAATGCTTTGTTTGATGGAAACAAGTTATTCCCAAGCCAATCTACTACAAGATTGGAAGTGGCAAGACATGTCTATGAACTGTATTTGTTAGGAAAAATCTAGAGAAAATAAATAAGTAATTAGAGGTGTATTCAGCAATGAGTACACCTCTTTTGTTTAAAAATCATTTTTTTGATTGACTATTTATCTATATTTCAATAGATTCCTTTTCGTGTGCTATATAAGTTTGCACGCAATGACCATTAAAAATTGACTGATACGCACGGTTTGGATGCTCCTTTCTTTTCAACTTTTTCTGAGAGGACGTTTGTAATTTTTCACTTCAAGAAAGATTGTAAATGTTCTCTCAGATACCATATAAATGGTTTTGTTGACGAAGGGCCGCTAAATGCGGCGAGTATTTACAAACTGTGTTTGCTATTGTGGCGGACACGCATATCAACGGTTCGTGCCAAGAAAGCACGACCAGGAGACAGAAGACATGACAAAGACAATCACTCCTCTCAAAGTGACCGACGTGACGAACGACATGGTGCGCGAAGGGCTCGGCAGCCTGTTGAAGCAGACCAAGGGCAACATCTGGACGATCACCCACAATCAGTTCTCAAGGATCCTCTGGGCCAATCTGCCCATGGGCGACAACAAGAGCTTCCGCGCCCGCATCGACGCCATGGTGGCGATTCCCGACATCTATATCGGGATCACCAACGATGAGGAGATCTTCCTCTACATCGGCGACATCACGTCGCTTCTTCCAACCGTCATCGAGCGCAACTGGATCCTCATCACGGATGCCGACATCGGCATCTTCGAGGATACCAGCACTCTGCTGGCCACCTACGCCACCGGTGACATCTACACTGGCGGCATGACCCAGACGGCGACGAGGATCTTCGATCTTCTGACGATCGGTCTGACCATCACCGACGTGAGGCGCTGGTTCGCAATCGACGAGAAGACCAGGAATCTGATCGGCGACCGTCACATCTACACCTACTGTGGCGGCGAGACGGCGCTCGCAAATCTGCACTCCGACGTGAAGCCCATCGCGAGCTTCAGGATGATCCCGAAGACGGATGACACCGTGAGGAAGAACGCCGTGAGGATCACGGACACCTCTGGCGACATCATCGATGGCACCGTGAACCTCGATGGCACCAACCTCCAGTTCACCTGGAGCGCAGTGTCCAAGAATACCGCGGATACCGCCCCCGCCCATCTCAACTAGCATCAGTCAGCCCACAGCGCCGCTGTGGGACCTTAATCGGTCCCACGGTGGAGGCTGCGGCCCCTCCCCCTCCGTCCCGATGCATCGGGATGGAGGGACATTTCTTTTAAAACACATCAAAAACTTCGATAATTATTTTTGCTGTATAGATTTAAAATGAAAGTTGTGAGTTATTATTCCCAAAACTTCCACTTCTCCGGAATTGTAAGTAATTCTGATACTCCTTCTCTTATCGAAGAGACTTTGTCTGAAACTGACCCGAGCAAGCTGTACATTTTCCACACAAGATAGGCCGTTATTATGATAACGATTATTGTGAGCAAATGTGTGAATATGAAATAAACGACACGTTTCCATTTGGGAGGTGGCGCAGTGTTTTTTTCTATCTTTTTCAGGAGCCGGATTATTTCGTCTTGTTTTTCTAGTTCCATATTATGGAATTAAATCGAATCTATAATACAGAATTTAAAGAGAAAGATTAAGATTCAAAATTCAAGTTGACTTCCTGGCTCTTAAGCGTACACTTTAAGTGTACATTTAATTCGCTACTATGTTAAATATTGATGAGAATACTGTTGTCGTTGGCACGACCGAGTTGCGCAGTAATATGCCTAAAATCAGCAAAGATATTAAAACAAAAAAAATTATTGTTGTTAAAAGAGGCAAGCCCTTTGCTGTTTTAACCGCCTTCAAAGAATACGAGGAAAAGGAAAATATTATTGATACTTTTGAAGATATAGTCCTTGGGTATTTGGCTAAAGAAAGGGATGGAAAAAGCACTGATAAGGATTTTATCGATGCAGACGAGGTAGAAAAAAAATATGACCTATAATTTAGCTACAGATGTATAAGGTGTTTTATCATAGACTGGTTTTGAAAGAGGATTTTAAAAAATTGTCTAAGGTTGAAAGAAAAAAAATTGTAAAAGCAATAAAAAAGAAGCTAAAAACAGAGCCTGAAGTATTCGGAAAAGCTTTAGGGAGTGAGCTGAAGGGGTATTATCGTTTGAGAATCGACTTCTACAGAGTAATTTATCGAATTGATAAAGGTAGGGTCAAAGTTTTTATTGTCAAAGCCGGTTTGAGAAAAAATTCTAAAGTTTATATTGAAGCCGCGAAGCGATTAGGTCTTTTGAAATGAATTTTGAATTCGGTATTCATCGTTCGCTCGGAACTACCCCGCCACGGTGGGGTGTTTCGCTCGCTCACTCGAATACGCGAACCTTCGGTTCTCACCCCTAGCCATAATAATCTGGGAGGAGCAGATCTGAGCGAAACAAGAAAAAATGTTCATAAATGTACGTACAGTACATGTTGAATATTTTATTCGCAGTTGAGTCTCAGAGATGCCCTCCCAGATTATTATGGCGGAGAGACAGGGATTCGAACCCTGGGTCCCCGTGAAGGGACAATAGTTTTCAAGACTATCGCTTTCGACCGCTCAGCCATCTCTCCGTATTTTATAAGCTTTGTCCTCCTGTCGGACCCCGCCTGGGCGGGGTTCCTCCATTCGGAGTCGCGCTCGCACCGTGTGCTCGCAGCTTTGCATTCTCTTGTTTTAAAGTGCACACAATATATTACATCTCCTCCGTGAGTTCAACACCAAGTAACGTTAAGCCGTTTTTTAGCACCTGGCTAGTCGCCTCTACAATTTTGAGGCGCGCCTCTCTTTCTTTTTCCGGGGCTCTGAGTACCGGCACATTATTGTAAAATGAATTGAACTTTTGGGCTAATTCGTGGAGATAATTTGCCAGGATATTTGGCTTGTATTCCTGGGCCGTGTAGACGATGTATTCTTTGAATTTTACCAGATGTCTTAAGAGTGTGGCGGTTTTTTCTGTGATTTTTTCAGTGGTTTCCTCTTCTTGCGTTTCGATTTTCCCGGTTTTCCTGAGAATGCTTTTCGCTCTTGCGTAGGTATATTGCAGATATGGGGCGCTGTTGCCTTCGAGTGACAGCATTTTTTCCCAATCAAAAGTGATGTTTGTGGTTCGGTTTTGTGACAAGATTGTATATTTCACTGCTCCAATTCCTACTTTGTGAGCGACTTCGTCTTTGTTTTTTAGATCCCGGTTTTTTTCTTCTACAATTTTTTTAGCTTTTTCTACTGCTTCTTTTAGGACTTCGTCGAGTAGCACTATATTTCCTTTTCTTGTACTCATTTTTTTGTCTTTGAATTGCATTCGTCCGAAGACTACATGGACTGGTTCTGCCTTTGTGAGTCCCATCATTTCAGTAGTTTCGAACAATTGTTGCAAATAAAGAGATTGAGCAACGTCAATTACTAGTAGAATCTTTTCTGGGTGCCAGGTTTCTTCTCTATATTTCATTTGTGCAAGATCGCGAGTCGCGTATAGAGATGCTCCGTCTGATTTTTGGACTAAATAAGGCGGATATTTTTCGTTTTCAAATTTTATTATTAGGGCTCCCTCTTCCCCTTTTTCAAATACTTTGTCTTTTTTGCCTTCTTCCAGGATTGCGCCCATTTTGTCATTAAAGAAGCTTTCTCCCTGAATCAAGTCAAAGTGAATTCCTCCTAAATTATCGTAAGTTTTTTGTACTTCTTCTAAACTTACTTTGCAGATCCATTTCCATAGCTTTGTATTTTCTTTGTCTCCTTCTTCAAGTTTTTTGAATTCGTCTCTTCCTTTTTGTTCAAGTTCCGGATTTTTTTCCGCTTCTTCATGAAACTTTACATAAAGTTTTAGCAGTTCATCTATTGGGTTCTTTTCTATGGTTTTTTTATCTCCCCATTCTTTGTATGCATATGTAAGTTTGCCGAATTGTGTTCCCCAGTCACCGATATAGTTCAGACCAATGCAGTTATATCCTAGAAATTTGTAAATATTGTAAAGGCTTTGTCCAATTATTGTTGAAAGTAAATGATGTACACCTAA
>JAACEU010000057.1 GCA_011682355.1 Nitrospirota bacterium
AAACTTCATTCAAAACAATCCATTAACAGCCTCAGAAAGATTCCAAATCATCGAAGAGTCTCTAAAAGAAGCCAAAATTTCGGCAGAAAAATATTGCATAATTCCCATCAGAAACGTAAACAACTACGCGCTTTGGGTTAACCACATAAACATTTATGTGCCACCATACACCCGTCTCTACACAGGATCGAAAATCGTAAAAGCGTGTTACCAAGGCAAATATTTCAAATCAGACGAAAACAGCAAAACAGGACCTGAAATTATTCAGCTAAAAAGAATACTTGGACTTAGCGCTACAAAAGTCCGAACAGCTTTATTAAAAGGAAAAAGCTGGGAAAAAATGCTAACCCCTGCCGCGGTAAAATTACTCAAAAAATGGGAAATTCCTGCCCGCCTAAAAACCATCAAAGACACAATGGACACAACAAAATATAACAACTCCTACTAAAATGACAGAAATCAACCCACACATTTTCAGAGCTTACGATATTCGAGGAATCGCAGATCCGGAAGATGAGAGCCAGGTGGACCTCACCGAAGAAACCGTTTATCTCATCGGAAAAGGCATAGGAACCTACATTAAACAAAAATACGGGACCAAAACCATGGCAGTTGGATGCGACAACAGAATTACCGGAGAAAAACTCAAAGCCGCCTTCATAAAAGGCCTCAACGAAACCGGAATCAACACAACAGACATAGGACTCAGCATTTCCCCAATGATCTATTGGGCTTCCTGCGCACTGGATTTTGACTCCGCCACAAACATCACGGCCAGCCACAATCCAAAAGAGTACAATGGGATAAAAACCGTGACAAAAGGAGCTCATTCAATATGCGGCGACGAACTCCAAGAGGTTCTTAAATTAATCCAAAACAACCAACTCGAAACCGCACAAACACCCGGCACCCACACAAAACAAGACCTCTGGCCACAATACCTTCAAGACCTAACCTCCCGAATCCAAATCAAACGAAAACTCAAAGTAGTGGTGGACGCAGGTAACGGAACAGCGGGAGCATTCGCACCGGAATTCCTTGAAAAAATCGGATGCGAAGTCGTGCCACTCTACTGCGAACTGGATGGAACTTTCCCAAACCACGAAGCAAACCCCGAAGAACTGGAAAACATGAGAGACCTGATCGCAAAAGTAAAAGAAGAACACGCAGACCTCGGCATCGGATTTGACGGCGACGGCGACAGAGTGGGAGTAGTAGACGAAAAAGGACATTTTTATTCATCCGATTTCATGCTCCTCCTCCTCGCTCAAGACCTCCTCACACGAGTAAAAAACCCGAAAATCATCTTTGACATAAAAACTTCTCAAGCAATCATAAACAAAATGAAAGAACTCGGAGCAGACACGATAATGTGCAAAACCGGACACAGCTTCATCGAGAAAAAAATGAAAGAGATCCGCTCCCCACTTGCAGGTGAAGTATCCGGACATCTGTTTTTCGCGGAAAATTACTACGGATTCGACGACGCACTCCTCGCCGCGGGAAAAATTATACAAATCCTTTCAAGCCACACACATCCACTCTCACAAATGTTCAACGACCTCCCAAAAACATTCACCACTCCGGAATTCAAAGCCCACTGCCCGGACGACAAAAAATTCGAAATCGTAACCTCCCTGGTCAAATATTTCACACAAAACTACGACTGCATAACAATCGACGGAGTCCGTGTAAATTTCGACAAATACTCATGGGGAGCCGTAAGAGCCTCAAACACAAGCCCAAACCTCACCCTCCGCTTCGAATCCAATACCCAAGAAAGACTCGATGAAATTCAAAAAATAATGGTAGAACAATTGCGTCTCCATCCCGAAGTCAACCTTGATTGGCACCAGACACGTAGCGTAGCGGAGTGTCCCTCCGAGCTAAGGCGAGGATAGCATGAGCGTAGCGAATACATTATCCCGCCTAATTCCAGCTAGTCACTTCTCCGGATTTCTCAAACACAAACGATCCGGAACTTGTTGCGTAAATATAAATAGGATTGAAATCAAACGCTCCAAGTCCACGAGCGAGTTTATCAAAATCATCCTCTGCAACAACCAAATCTCCATCCAAAGTATTAGGATCAAACTGCGCCAAATCTATTCCGTCACACTGCTCACCATTTTCACCTTCGACATATCCTCCTTCATTTATCGCAACCATATCATCAATCGTCAAAGCCTTCTGACATCTTTGATCAATCGGCCATCCGTTATCAGACATCTCAACGGAAAGCATAAAGAAAGCCATATAGTTGAAATCATAATTCTGAGCGTCAAGCCGTGTGTCTAAATCGACAGGCAACTCAGCAACTTCCCCGGTCCCAAACAATAAATACTCTTTCCCGGCCAACGAATCCAAATCCGCTCCACCAATGGTATTTCTGGAAGCAATACTTCCTCTAAACAACTTTTGATTATCCAGATACTCAATCTTTTCCTCAAAAGTCCAATCCGGAACACCATCTGCGCCAGGCATCGCCACCGCAGGATGATATGGGAACAATGAACAATCAGCCACAATATTCGCATCAATATTCTTCACATCCGAATGCAAATAAATATTATTCACATCACAAGATCCATCGTATGTACTCATGCTAATTAGAACCAAATTCCCATCAGCAGGAATTTTATGATAAAGATCACTATCAATAAAAACCGGAGCGTCCTTTACAATAATTACCCAGTTTCCCAAGAAATTAGAATCCGCACCGGGAACACCCATATCCAAAGTAACCTCAGTCTCCTTGAAATAAAGCACATGCTCATCCCCAACCTCAAACTGTCTATATTCACCACCTGCACAAGTGATTTTGGAATCTCCCTCTTCAGTCAAAACCAACACCTCACAAGCTCCACCACCCGTCAACTCAATATCGCCCAAATACTTATTAATATTTTCGTTAATGGTATTTCGCACAACATTCACAGCCAAATATCCGGTTTCCTGAGTTTCATGACTTGCGGTCGGACTAAACGCCTTGGGCGCATACACATTACCGTGAATTATCGCCGCAGGATTGTAAGCCGCAGACAAAATTCTTGGGATCTTATTACTATAATAATAAATAGGATCTTTGCTCTCGTCGGGAACTAGATATTTAACAACCGTATACAAGGTCGGTCCTTGTATAACATCACAAGGCAACCCCGCATTCGGATCCTCAGGATCATATCCGATAAGCGTAGCAACCGCATTGTAAACTTGCTCATTGGCCAAATCACCAAGCGCAAACTTCACAGCACTTGCATAAGGATTGGGAACAATCGAAGTAAAACTCCAATCACCATGACCGGCGTGTTCAAGCGCAATAGCATCTAACCCTTCATCTGTAAAATAATAATCAAAGCTATCATAACCCGTATCCGAACATTCAGACACAGTTTCTGTTTCATCATAAGCAAGCATCACATACACCTCAGCATCAGAATATTTCAAATAGTCAGTATGACTTTCCTTCATAGTAAAACTGATCGGAACATTTCTGAATCCAATAATTGTATCTTCGTGATTACCCGCATAAAGAACTCCAACATCGATAACCGGTGCAAATTCGAATCTATACCCGGATCCTAAACCTCCGGGATAAACGATATCACCCGTAACAGGCACTCCCCCTTTCGTAATGTCATAATCGATTCTTTTCAAAATCAGTTCATTCGGTTCAATATCGTCTGTCCAAACATCCCCACCTATAGACAACTCATCGGCAAAAAATTCATTTTTAATCGCTAATGGAGGCAGTGTACTGGTTGTAAGAGAAACATTTGAGCCGGAAGTAGGCGCAAGTGATTTTATTTTCTCTTTCAACTGATAATGACCGGTTTTCACTCCCACTTCCTGGAATAATTTCAAAAATTCATTACTATTTGCAACCGAAAGAGGCTTTGCCAAAATTCCACCTCCACTATTAACAGGATAAGCAATTTCATCAAAATCACCGCCAGCCGGTCCTCTGGAATAAGCCAACTGATTCAACTTGATAGTATCTTCCCAAACAAAATCCACAGCTAAATCATAAGTAGTAAGATCCAACGGAGTAACTCCATCATCTTCCATCAGATAAACTTCAAGATCATACCAATAATCATTAACTTCTTCATGAATTGAAACATCCACACAAAGATATTCAACACCTCCACATATACCCTCAGTGGCAATTGGAACTTCTGCATCCGGCAATTCAATCTGAATTCCGGTAAAATCAATCCATATTCCGGCATCGCTCCACGCATAACCACTAAGCATTCCGGTAGTGGAATCCATAGTCACTCCATAAGGCGTCGAATCCGCCATCCGCCCCTTAAATTGAATATATCCAAAGGCCGGCCCTGCTCCCGAACCACTCCACGCATACCCAAAAAGCTGTCTGATCCCACCACCATCGGGCAAACCAATCTTTACTCCATAATCCTCATAACCAGCTTCATCCCCAAGAAAATTAATAAAACCAAGATTATCACTCCATGCATAACCTTCAAGTTTATATTCATAAGGCAAAAGAAATTCAGGCCCTGGCTCCCCATAAAAATAATCTCCAACTTCCTCGCTCACACAAGCCGCATCCGCTCTATCCGCAGGCGCAAGACCTGTAGTCCCGCCAACAATAGAGACATCCACAACTTGATCATATTTATTCTCGTATCCGACAGGAATTCCTCCCGCAGGAGCACCATGAGAATCAAAGTACAATTCACCAAAATTCGCATTAAAATTGGTTGTTGAGCCCATAACTCGCCCGCTACAAACGACATCTCCTTCCGCAAAAGCGGTCACAGACATAAGCGAAAACAGCCCAATAAAGAACAAGTAGCGTGATAATTTAAACATCATGATTTTTATTTTTATTTTTTACTTAATAGATTATACCACAAATAAGCCCAAAAACAAAGACCTCTTGAGCACAAACTCTCGCCGTGTTAACACGTCAA
>JAACEU010000058.1 GCA_011682355.1 Nitrospirota bacterium
GAGCCAGGTAAAACACGAGAAATTCAACAAAAGAATCTTTCTCGGAATACTATTAATAATCCTCGCGCTACAGCCACTCTGGCTCCTTTTAATCTACAAATAATCACGCTTCATCCATCTGGATAATTTCCTTGATTGCCACATCAACTTCCATGTCTGGGAATGCTACTTCAAGCCTATCCATTATTCCTCCCGGCAACTCCAGCACATCCACAATCAACGAAGATTCACCAATAACATCAAACACGAAAGGCGGGGACAAGATAGCTCCATTTAGTAAAATCTGCCCTTGAGGTAGGGTATCAAACCCAACAGATTTGTTTGTAAGTCTAACGCCGTTTATGCTCACAGATTGAGCTCCGGTACTTAAGAATTCATTAACCAAATCAATAACCCAAGGAGTAGCAAGCTCAGCATCGATAGTCAAACGAACTCCCGGTCCAAAGATAGAAAAGTTTCCGGTAATTTTCTTATACTTTTCAATTTCCTCGTCAATAGCATCCAGCGCAGAGTTCTGATCCTTAAGTTGCTGCAAAGTCATATCAAGCGTATTAATTTCATTTCTCAAATCTTCATTCTTGTCCTTCAATATCATAATCTCCTGAAAAATATTACTCCGAGTATCTCTGATAAAGAGATTATTAACCCCTGCAAAAGAACGTATCTGAGCCACAATCAGAATCCCAAGTATCACCGCGACAAGAGCTATATAAATTTTCTTTGCCTCCATATTAATCAACAAGATTTAAGTAATTAATCTTCAAATCACCATTATAAATAGGGACAGAAACCCATTCCTTAACGGTAACTTGAAAAACAAGTTTATTCGTTGAAACCCTATCAAAAAGCGAATTCAACAGTGCATCATTTTGAATCCTTTCAAGCATCATATCAGTATCTCCAACAGCGCTAATCGTAAATGAAGGCGCGGTATGTGAATTATTTATCAAAATTGTTGTACCAACGGAAGAGATAGGGGAGGTAGAGATAATTCTCTGGTTATTAACAGAAATAGCATCAGCATTTGCGGCATTCAAAATATTCACAATATCACGAAGATCAGCGGCCTGAACCAGATCAATATCAGAAACATTCGCTCCATCACGTAAGGCAAGCGGGCTATCATCAAGCAAAATCTCAAGACCCTTTCCTCTAATCTCAGACAACCCGGCATCATCTTTCAGTCCATCCAATATCTCAACATTCGCGACTTCGGCCTGAGACTCAAGCCCAGCCTCCGCACTATCAATTTGCTCATGCAAAGAAACTATTCTACTTTGAAAATAAGCCTGTTCATCCAGGTAATCCTTGATAAGTTCGTCCTTCGCCTGCAATTCATCACCGGGAAAAGATCCACTCAAAGATTTATCAGTTGAAAACTGCCACGCCAAAATCACGCCCACAACAACTCCAAGTCCAATAAATATATATTTAACCCCTTTTCGCATAACGTAACTGTTAACGGACTATTATAGTAGGGAAAAACTGGAAAAAAAGCAAAATCACAAGTAGAATAACCGCCATGATTGCAATATTTGATTCAGGATATGGGGGATTGACAGTTCTAAAGCCAATAATGGAGCTTTTGCCGGAGTATGACTACTTGTACCTCGGCGACAACGCACGAGCCCCATACGGTAACCACAGCAAAGAGAATATCAAAAAGTTCTCCGAAGAAGCAGTGGAGTATCTGTTCAAGCAAGGAGCCACCCTTATAATTTTTGCATGCAATACAGCCTCGGCAGTCGCCCTCAGATCCATTCAAGAAAAATATCTAAAAGGAAAAAATGAGAAAGATAGAAAGATTCTTGGGGTTCTAATTCCGGTAGCTGAAGAAGTGGTAAAAGTCACAAAAACCAAGAAAGTCGCAATTGTAGGCACAAAAGCCACAATTAATTCCAAATCTTACGACGAAGAAATAAAAAAACTGGACCCAAGTATCAAAATCACATCGGCATCTTGTCCGTTATTAGTACCATTCATCGAAGAGGGATGGCACAAAAAGCCGGAAGCGATATCGGTTCTAAAAAAATACCTAAGATCGCTCAAAACACACAATCCAGACACATTAATTCTCGGATGCACTCACTACCCATTAATGGGAAAAAACTTCAAAAGGATAATGGGGAAGCAAACAAAAGTCCTTTCATCCGGAAAAATAGTAGCCAAAAGCCTAAAAGACTATCTCGCCCGTCACCCGGAAATCGAATCCAAACTCTCAAAGAAAGGAAAAAGAAAATTCCTAACTACGGATGATCCGGACAAGTTCAAAAAGTTCACACAAAAAAACTTCGGTATGAAAATCCAAGCTACTCCCATTCAATTGTCCCGGGAGGTTTGTTTGTAATATCGTAAAAGATTCCACTCACTCCATGCAAGCCGGCCAATCTTTTCACAAGTTCTCGTAATTTATCAAACTCCATTTGATAGAAATTTGCAGTCATTGCTTCTTCACTTTCAACCGGTCGAAGTACAATCGATTCGCCCTCCCCACCACGAAGTCCGGCTTTAGACGGAACACCCACCGGCAACAGCACAGTGGGGAACTGCCAGATATCGCGATCGATTCCAGCCTCTACAATAAAGTCCATCACGATCTTATCAGCCTGCTGTAAAAGCGAAATACGCTCGCGAGTCAGATAAGAATTTTGGGTACTCAACACACTGAAATCAGTAGGGGATAAGCCCAAAAGCACCCTGTTCACTTCGGGGAATTGGTTAGTCAATTGAGTAGACAGTTGACCAAGCCCGTTCCAATCATTCACATTTCCATACACACAAACCGGATGCGCATATGTTCGCTCGTCGCCCTGAACCCCAACACTCCTAATCGGCAAAATCTTCACTTTCAAATCCGAAGCCATTTTCGAACTCGAGACCGCCTCCGAAATCCGCCCTTCCAGTTCACCAACATTCTCCGGATAATCTTCCTTCTCCGCACACAAACATCTCACCGCCAGACCGGGTCCCGGGAACGGATGTCTCCACACCATTTCCGAAGCCAAACCAAGCCTCTCTCCAGCCAAACGAACTTCATCTTTGTACAACTGCGAAATCGGTTCGATCACTTTGCCCTCGTTAATCAGCTTCTGCATTTTCTCCACACGATTGTGATGAGTCTTGATAGTATCAGCATGTTTCGTCCCACCGGTCTCAATAGTGTCCGGATAAATAGTACCCTGAGCAATAATCCACTCCTCCGGATTCAGATTTAACTTCTCAGACACTTTTCGTTGAATATCGATAAAGAGATCACCTATGATCTCACGCTTCTTCTCAGGCGCATAAACGCCCTCTAACGCCGCAAAATATTCATCCCCGGCATCGTAAACGTGCAAATTCGAAACTCCCACTTTTTTCAATGATTCCTCTACCTGTTTCGTCTCATTCAACCGCATAAATCCAATATCAACATAAAGCCCATACACATTTTCCTGGCCAATAGCTTTCGCGATCAATAGAAACGCAACAGTACTATCCACGCCACCACTCACCAGCAAAAACACTTTTCTACTCCCAACCTTTTCCTTTATCTCAGCCGTAATATTCTGAATATACGAATCAATACTCCACTCGCGTTTCGCCCCCGTCAGCATTACAAAATTTTCCAAAATCAATTTTCCGCAAGGGGTATGCGTAACCTCGGGATGAAACTGAACCGTAAAAATATTTTTTTCATAATTAGCCATTCCCGCAATCGGACAATCCTGCGTCGAAGCAATCACCTCAAACCCTTCAGGAGCCTTAACCACCTGATCGAAATGACTCATCCACGCATCCTCGCTCTCCTCAACACCCTCAAATATTCCCTTCCTCTCACTAAATTTCACAACCGCAGATCCATATTCACGAACATGACCCTTATCAATCTCCCCGCCCAAAGTATGAGCGGTCAACTGATGACCATAACAAATCCCCAGAACCGGAACTCCCAATTCATAAAGCCGGGGATCACACTTCACGCTATCCGGAGCACTCACACTCGCCGGCCCACCACTCAAAATAATCCCTTTATAATTCCGCAGTTCATCCACCGGAACATCTCCATCCTTTATTTCACTATAAACACCAAGCCTCCGAATCCTATTCGCGATCAAATGAGCGTATTGTCCACCAAAATCTAAAACAACTATTTTATCCATCAGCCCGGTAGCGGAGCGGACGGGCCTATCAGAAAAACGTGGCGTAGCCACTCCTTGCGAAACTTTATTTAATTCTTCAGCCATTAGCTATTTTATTAAATCGATCTATTAAAAAGACTTTTTCAAGAGCTTCAATAAGCCATCCGGCCTGTGGTCCACTCTCTTTCCCAAGAATAGAAATATAAATAGATCTAAAAATATCCATCGGTTGCATCCCAAGCTCCACTTTTTGCTCATGAATAAATCCTTGGATGTCTTCACCCTTCGCATCCATATTGCCATCCAAAAATACCGCCAACAATCCCAAGAAATTTTTCTGTTCAGAACTCAATTCACCGGCCATCTCAGGAACTTCTTCCTGAACCTTGAAAATATATTTTTCTGGACTACAAGTCTCGAGCCATTTCTTTGCATACTCGATTCTGAAATTCATTTCCTCAAGATCCGCTTCGGTCAAAGCCGATCCCTTCATCTCTTCAACTTTCGCCTTTATATCAACGTGTGGCATCTGCACATAAAACGCAATATGACTAAATCGAGGCAAAAATCTATCAAACTTTTTCAAATCTTTTTCGTAAAAATGTGTGAATTCAAAAATTCGATTCTTATGCTCCTTCACTTCGTCTCCACCTCCAAAATAATCCTTACAAACCGAATCATATTGATCAAACAAAACCGGAATCGTGTCTCCGGAAGGATCAAACGAAATAGTTTTCATTACATCTTTCTGAATCATCATAAATCGGAAAATATACAACGGAAGCAATTCCTCCAGCTC
>JAACEU010000059.1 GCA_011682355.1 Nitrospirota bacterium
CGGCGTTTCTATCGAACATATTTCACTTAAACTCTCTTGAAACTTCAACATTTTCTCTCTTGCCAAGTTCTTATACATAGCCTCTCTCCCCCTAAAAATCAATGAAACTTTTACATTATTCCCTGCTCCCAAGAACTTTTTCGCTTGTTTCGCCTTCACCTCCATGTCATGGTCTCCGGTTTTGAATCCCATTCTTACCCCTTTCACCTCCGTCTTCTTCTGCATTTTTTTGTGTTTCTTATCAACTTTCTTTTGGTGATATTGATGCTTCCCATAATCTATTATCTTGCAAACCGGTGGATTAGAATTTGGAGAAACCTCACACAAATCAAGATCCTTTTCCTTGGCCGTCTGCAAAGCCTTGTCTGTAGACATAATCCCGAGCTGTTCTCCTTCGTCACCAATCAAACGAACAGTAGGAGCCTTGATTCTGTCATTTACGCGTAATCGCTTAGCTATATTTTTTCATTAATAAATAAAATGACCATCCCTCCTGCATAAAGCCTCTGGATATTACGAAAATAGCTTCCGAAAGTCAATAACAAAAGCGCGTAGCAACGCGGAGCGCTAGTCCGGCCCGAGCGTAGCGAGGATAATAAGCCGGACTCGAAGAGCCGAACGAGTTTACGAGTGAGGCAACCTTCTTGACTTAATCGGTCAAATAAACAAGAATCCAACCATGAAAAACGTTGTTATTCTGGGCTCAACCGGTTCTTTGGGGACTCAGAGCATAGAAATTTTACAGAAATATACTAATGATTTCCGCATAATCGGACTTTCCGCAAACACAAGTAAAGAAGTCCTGAATTCACAAGTAAAAGACCTGGAAATTAACCCGGAAAATATTATTCTCACCTCTCTCGATGGAGAGGACGCCATGAACGAACTGGCAAGCCTGGAAGAAGCCGACATCGTCATAAATGTCCTCTCGGGCACGGCAGGCATAGAACCCACATCATCCGCCCTAAGGGCAAACAAAACGCTCCTACTCGGCAACAAAGAATCGCTGGTGGCGGCAGGAGAAGAGGTAGTGAAACTCGCCACGCCCGAACAGCTCGTTCCACTCGACTCGGAGCACAATGCTATTTATGAAATTCTCCGGAAAAACCCGGGAAAAACCATCAAGAAAATCATTATCCCCTGCTCCGGCGGCCCATTTTTTGGTCAAAAAGATCTATCAAATATCACGGCCGAACAAGCCCTCGCCCACCCAAAATGGAGAATGGGCAAGAAGGTTTCGATTGAATCCGCAACCCTTCTAAACAAAGGTCTGGAAATAATCGAAGCTCATTACTTGTTCAACCTACCTTTGGAAAAAATAGAAGCCCGCATTCACCCGGAATGCCAAATCCATGGAATAGTAGAATTCGAAAACGATCCAAACTCACACGCCTACATCTCAGACCCCGACATGCGAGAACACATCGAAAACGCGCTTCTCAGGGCCATTAACCAAGCTCCGCAAAACCGCACAAGAATCATTCAACCAAACGAATTTACCCTCCTCCCTCCGGACCACGAAACCTTCCCGGGCATAAAAATTGTTACAGATGCGTTCAACCGCGATCGCACAAAAATGTCTCAATTCCTCAAAAAAGAAGAATCTTTAATCGACCAATTCCTCCAAAACAAAATCAAATTTACTCAGATATTTGATATCCTCCGGAATTTCTATTCATAACATTTTCAATCGCCCTTCGAACAGTTTTTCGCACGGTTGGGACTTCAAACGGCTTCCCCATGACCGCGTCCACAAATCCTCGCTCCTTCAAGGTTTGCATCAGCCTGTAGTCTATTGTGCCGGGAATTTGATAATTCCCCGAGTTTCCGGAGCAAACAATAAACGGAACGTTATTTAAAGAAGTGCCGTCATAAGCTCGTTGACCGTCTTTGCTTTTTAGGGCGCATGCCAGCTGAATTCCATCCATTTCCGGCATATTTACATCTGAAATAATAACCACAACTTCTTCCCCCAAACCGGTAGAAATTTGATCCAGAGCGTCAAATCCACCCCTGGCGGTCACAACTTCATATCCGGGAATGCAATGAGACATGAAAATCCGTGCCATTTCTCTAATACTCCTTGAATCGTCAACATAAAGAATTTTACTTCTCTCTTCCCCTTTGTGCAGTTCAGCCAAAGCCTCATTTAGCGGTATTTCTGGCGCCGATATTTTTGGTCCTTTTTCCATAATAATTTTAAAAAATTGATATCTTTTTACAGGAAGATAAATCCGAAATCAATACAAAAATTAAGCCCTCCTCGCTTCCGTAAAAATCCTTATATGCAAGTTGCGGAGAGCCCTGTAGATACCGGCACGGACGCTGTCTACGCCAAGGGGTTTCTTCTCAAACGAATCCACAATCCCGGCATTAATCATCTTACCCAATATCGCAGACTCCTCTGTACCGGGAGTTGCATACTCTTCGCCTGCAGAATTAACAAAAATAGGAACATGCGGCATAAGCTGTTTCAACTCTCTTGCCATATAAAGCCCATCCATTTTAGGCATATCAATATCAGTGACAGTTATTGCCACCTGCTCTCCTAAACCCCTTTTCACCATCTCAATAGCCTCGACTCCATTTTCTGCGGATTTAACCTCATATCCAAGCAATACAGCAGAAACCAATCTGCTCGTGAGGAGCCTTGTTACAGGGCTATCCTCAACCACCAAAACGATATCTCTTCCAGAATCCTTTCCGTGGATCCGCTCAAGCAATCGATTATTGTCAAAATTTTCGGCTGGCATAGAGCTTGTGTTAATTATTTCTCGCCTCTTTCCCTCACGCGATTGATAGCCTCAAGAATAGCCTCACGAAGTTCATCAGGCATAAAAGGCTTAGCTAGAAAGACGTCTGCAGCTCCGCTCTCAAGAAGAGCTTGCATAGCAGCTCCATCCTCATAACGAGGATGCTCATAATTAGAATTACCTGAATTAATTATCACAGGAACTCTTTGCATATCTTTCAAAATTTCCGGAGTTGCATTCTTACCTTTCAAGGCCTTTGCCAGCTCCATCCCATTTTTCCCCGGAGGCATTTCAGTATCCGTAATGACCAAGGCAAGACGCCCCCTAAGGTCTCCTGAAGCTTTATCAATAGCTTCTTCATAGCCATCAGCAGTTTCAACGTTTAATCCTCGAACAACCATTCCTGCCATCC
This sequence comes from Nitrospirota bacterium, assembly GCA_011682355.1. Taxonomy (GTDB): domain Bacteria; phylum Patescibacteriota; class Gracilibacteria; order UBA1369; family LOWO2-01-FULL-3; genus JAACEU01. The sequence continues at coordinate 3,166 of JAACEU010000059.1, forward strand.
TTCCTAGCGTATTTCTTAGCATTTCGAGATCATCTACGCACAAAATGGTATCTCTACCGGACTCTTCTCCGTGTAAATCTTTTAAAGCTTCACCAATATTTTTTGTATCTGACATAAGTATTTGATTATTTGGTAAGTTTAATATTAATCGCACTTGCAATGGCATCTCTAAGGTCATCTATTGTAACCGGATTTTTTATCGCGGCATCAACGCCTCCCTGTTGCCAAATCTTAAGGACTCTTTCGTTTTCCTCTTTATCAAACGGAACGGCAGACTGCATAATTGTTGGGATTCTGGATGCATCGATTTCTGGATCACCATCACTACCGGAAACATCCACAATCATTGCGACATTTTCGAACGGATCAGAATTTTCTTGAATATCAGGCATTCGCTTTACTTTGAAACCAGGCAACACTTGATTGAGCAAGACTCTCATAGAAGACATAATACGATCTTTCGGATCAACTATCAAAACGGTATCTCTTTCAGGCGCATTGCTATGCAATCCTGACAAAAGTCTTTCTTGTCCGGTTGTTTTCCTTGATTCCATAATTGTGAATATTAATTTCAGAGAGACACTTTACCACAAAACCTTTTTTAGTCAAGAGCAAAATTGAAATTTAAGGAAAATGTGTTAAAATAACAATCCCAGCGCATAAAAGAAAAATTATGAATCACGTAATAATATTAGCCGCAGGCCAAGGCCAAAGAATGGGCATAAAGAAGGACAAAATACTCCTTCCGGTTAATGGAAAGCCCATCCTTTATTATTCAATAATGGCGTTCAACGATCACCCTGAAATCGACACAATCACGATTGTTGCGAACAAAATCAACAAATCTGAGATCGAAAAAACCATTAAAACGTACAAATTTTCGAAGATAAAAAAGGTAATAATAGGGGGTCTCACAAGGCAAAAATCGGTAGAAAAAGGCCTAAAGGAGCTCGAAAAATCAGCAAAACCTTCAGACATAATCATCGTTCACAACGGAGCGAATCCTCTCCCCTCTCACGAAGAAATCTCAAAATCCATTGAGGAAGCGAGTGAGCACGGAGCCTGCATTGTTGGGCATTACATCACCTCCACAGTCAAAGAAGTGGATGACCAACACATCATAAAAACCCACGACAAGAACAATCTTTTTGCCGCAGAAACGCCGCAAACGGCCATATACAAGATAATGAAAAAGGCACTCGACCACACAGTCAAAAACAAGCTCGAAGTCACGGATGAAGCCATGATGTTTGAGGCAATCGGACAAAAGACTAAGTATATCAAGGCCGACGAAAATAATTTTAAAATCACCAGCCAGGCGGATTACTTGAAATTGAAGACAATCCTCGGAGAAATGCCCGAAGATTTCCGCACAGGAATAGGCCAGGACAGTCACATGTTTGAAGAAAAAAAGAAAGGATTGGTGCTTGCGGGCATCAAATTGCCGGACGAACTCAAGCTCGAAGCCAACTCTGATGGAGACGTAATTCTCCACGCAATTTTCAACGCCCTTTCTCAATCCATAGGAGAAATGTCCCTCGGGTTTTACGCGGATGATGTATGCGCAAAAGGAGTAAAAGACAGCAAAAAATATCTCGAAATCATTCTCAAAAAAGTAAAAAAACAAGGATTCAAAGTAAATTCACTTGGATTGATGATAGAAGCCGCAAAGCCCAAAATTGATCCGTTAGTCTCAAAAATGAAGAAAAGCTTGGCGGAAATCCTAGACCTCAATACAAGA
>JAACEU010000060.1 GCA_011682355.1 Nitrospirota bacterium
TGGTAGTACCTGAACTGGAAGACAGCCAGTGGGGAGCAATTGAAAACGTTCTCCCTAAATCAGAAGATATTCCGGATATGGAATAATTAAACATTAAATCAAAAAATCATGCCTGATGAAAACACACAAAATCCAAAAAAAGAAAAAACCTTCACGATAGATCAAGAAGAACTGCAAGCTAATCCGGAAACACCCGTCAAAGACCCTACTGAGGCGGTGGCGGGAAGCGGGGCGCAACAGCCTACTCAAGAACCTGCAAATCCTCTAAATACAGGTAACGGAACTCCGGAAGCACCCGTCAAAGATCCCACTGAAGCGGTGGCAGGAAGCGGGGTCAAAACACCAACGGAGCCTCCAGCTGAACCGACCCCTAAAACGCCGGTCGACATTACTCCTGAAACACCTGCTGAAACTCCGGCAAAACCGGTCGAAGATCCCGCAGAAAGTGGGGAAAATCTCGAACAAAAACTAGACGACCAGCTAACAGAAGCCACCGAATCAACCCCGGAAGCACAAGACGCCAAAGACGCCACAATAAGTTCAAAAAAATACCTAATCATGGTAATCGTAGTAATCGCCCTCCTTGCCGGTGGATACTTCATTTACACTTATTTCATCGCAGGACCTGCAGAAACTGAAACAAACACACTTTCCCCCACGAAATCTGTTGATGAAACAACAGGAGAACCATCTGAAGCAATGGAAAAACTAGACGAAATTGTTGACGAACTTGAAAATGTTTATGCACCTCCCGCAGAAGGCGAAATTGATGTGTTCGAAGAAGCAGTTTTGGAAGAAGTTGACAATTCATTTCCAAGTCTTACAGAACCCGTGGCAGAAGAGCCTGTTCCTGAGAAACCTGTGGAGGAAGTAGTACTGGAAGAGCCTGCTCTTTATGAACCTTTACTTGGTGAACCACCGGTCGCTGAACCTGTAATAGATGAACCATTAGATTTGAAGGTTCTTAGATAGAAACTATTCCCCCTAAGAAAACCTCTTTTTCATCGTTTTCGCCCTTGTTCGAAGTAGCTAAAAATGCTATAATATAAGGAAAAATAAACACAAAAAAGCTATTCATGTACAAGCTATCAAAAATATTTCGGACAGCCGTTCAATATCAAGCATCTGATATCTACATTGCCGCAGGTATCAAGCCGATGCTTCGAATAAACGGCGACATAATCGAAATAGGAGAACATTCCGAGCTTACCAAGAAAATGGCGGAAGAATATCTACTGGAGATCATGAATCCGGAACAAAAAAAGCGATTTGAACAAACTTTGGATATTGATTTTTCCCTGGACTTAGAAACAATCGCTCGTTTCAGGGTTAACATGTTTGTACAAAGAAAAGGTATTTCGGCGGTTTTCCGTTTGATTCCGGAAAACGTTATGACTATGGACGAATTGGGACTCCCGGCGCAGTTGAAAAAAGCGACAACATTCCAAAACGGACTTGTGATAGTGACCGGACCCACAGGTTCAGGTAAAACAACTACACTCGCCGCTATGATCAACGAAGTGAACAGAAACCAAAAGAAACACATTATTACAATCGAAGACCCTATAGAATACGTTCACAAAAACAATCAATCAATCATTCAACAACGAGAAGTGGGAGTTCACACACACAGCTTCCAAAAAGCACTAAGAGGTGCACTTCGTGAAACTCCGGACGTTATCATGCTGGGAGAAATGCGTGACAACGAAACGATGCAACAAGCAATTACAGCCGCAGAAACGGGTCACTTGGTCTTCGCAACACTCCACACAAGAGGCTGTGCCGATTCGATTAATCGTATTATCGACGCATTCCCCTCAGATCAACAAAACCAAATACGAGCACAATTATCAGAAAGTTTAAAAGCCGTTTTCTGGCAAACACTAATAAAAACCAAAGACGAAAAAGGTCGTGTAGGAGCTTTTGAAGTAATGTTCTCAAACAGTGCTATCTCAAACATGGTAAGAAAAGGGACAACCCACCAGATTAATTCAGTAATTGAAACCTCCACAAAAGAAGGAATGCAAACTATGAAAAAAGCGCTAACAAATCTGTTTGAAGCCGGACTCATCACAGAAGAAAACGTTTATCTAAATATGCCAAAAGATTTTGAAGGTTAATTCCAAAGCTAATTCCAATGAAAAAATTTGCACTAATACTATTATCGGCATTCATATTCACAGCTCTGGCTCCGGCACTTAGCGGACCGGCATTAGCGTCAGACCCGGACATAACAAGACTCAAAGAGCTACAGTTTGACGTCGGTGACGTTTTGAAACTCGATAAAAAAGACAAGACAGAACAACAATCACAAACGTATTTCGGCGAAGGACAAAACCCTATCCAAGAATTCATCATAAGAATAATCAATTTTGCCCTAACTATAATCGGCTCAATTGCAATAATCATACTAATTATCGGAGGATTCCAAATGATGTTCTCACAAGGTAATCAACAAAAACTCGATGAGGCCAAAGACATCGTAAAATACGCTATCATAGGTTTGATAGTCACTTTGCTATCCTACGTAATAGTAATATCCGTACAATCAATATTTGGTTAATGAAAAAATTCTTAGCAAAATTAGCACTATTCTCAATCGTAAGCTTGATGCTAATCTCAATAAGCTCAGCTGTTACTTATGCCGCAGAATCAACCACTACCACAGACAAGTCCGAACTAGCGGACACCCTGGCAAAAGGACTCGATGATGCAAAAGCCATCCCATGTATAGTAGAGGAAAAACCGGACGGATCCCCCGGAGATGACGACGGATATATAATCACAATAATAGAAGAGCCCTTAAATCTCGAAAAAAGTGCAAAAACAACCAAAGATAAAGTCGATTTCGAATCAAGAATTTGCTACAGAAACTACCTTTCATTTGTTCCCCCAAAAAAAAGTGAAATAGTAATATCGATACTCGCAACAGATTGCTCAGAAGACATAAAAAGCGAAACATTCAGCGGTACTGAATACAAAGACTACAAAGTCACCACTTCATGCAAACCGGTCCAGGTATTCTTAAGCAAAGGCGGAACAACATTAATAACCGGTTATATCTCATTAATCTATAAATGGGCCGCCAGCATAGTCGGTGTAATAGCGGTAACCGTAATCGTAATAAGTGGAGTCCAAATATCAGTTGCCGGAGGAGATTCACAAGCAATCGATACCGCAAAAGGTCGAATCATAAAATCAATTTCAGGAATAATAGTTCTATTTTTATCAGGACTAATTCTATACACAATCAATCCTAACTTCTTCGTACAATAATGAAAAAAACAATAATTTACATTTTGTTAATATTAATAATTTCCATCTCCACGATAGGAATAACCGCAAACGCAGACTCCTCAGAAAAAGCTTTAATCACAGCAGAAAGCACTTATGAACGAAGCATCATCCCAAAACCGGACCTCCTCCCGGGTCCGGACGAAGCTAGACAAGCAGACAAAGACAAAGGTGGTATCGAAAATATTCTGGTAGACACAATTTTGCCGTATTACGCCGTAGGCTTAGTCGGTTTTGTGGGAATTTTATCAGTACTATTTCTACTCATCGCCGGCATACGATTCGCGACAGCTTATGGTAATGACGAATCAATCCAAAAAGCAAAAGATCAAGCCATGTATGCACTGATTGGCCTAGTTCTAGCGCTACTTTCCTACACAATCATAAGAATCATCACAAATATAAAATATGAGGGAAACACAACAAAAACCACTACTTATATTCAAGATGAAATAACAAACATTGGATAATGAAAAAACTAATTCTAATTACATTAAGTGTAATACTATTAACACTCACATTTACCAGTGCGACATTTGCGGCAAGAACATGTGAAACAGACAAAGATTGCAGCACTATCCCCGGAGAAAAATGTATCTATGGTGAATGCATGGATCCATTAAACATAATTCTCGAAAGACCCGGCCAATTCGATGATAAAACCCTGAAATCACCAACAGAAACCAGAGCAGTAGCCGAACTCCCAGACATTTCATTAGAAAGCGGATTCAAAACCGCAATGAAAACAATCCTCGGTACAGCTATGATACTCACAATCATAGCTATCGTAATAGCAGCAGTTTATTACATCCTTTCTCAAGGAAATGATGAAGACATATCAAAAGCAAAAAATATAATTTTATATTTAGTCATTGGAATGGCAATAATGGCCGCGGCATACGGAATTGTCACCGGTGTAGTCCAATTTGACTTCTTTAAAGCAAAATAAAAGTGAAAAAGAAATTATTAATCATAATAGGTTCAATTCTACTGCTGGTTGCCATAGCAGGAGTAGCTCAAGCCTACCAAATTCCCGACGAATACAGACCGGAAAATTTATTTTTTGGAGAAAACGAACTTGATTACAACAAGGATCTACCGGGCCAAACACAAGGAAGCACCGCAACCGTCATCATCCTCCAAACAATAGCAGGTGCACTTCTCTACCTCGCCACACCATTAGCCGTAATTCTCATAGGATTCGCGGCCTTCGACATGGTAATGGGAGGAGCAGACTCGGAACAGCTTGAACAGTCCAAAAAACACCTTACATGGACCATCATAGGCCTACTCTTGATAATTCTCTCCTATTCACTGGTAAGAATAGTCATGACCTTCGTTTCAGGAGCCGCTGACGTAGCCAACTAATTTACTCCTCCAATCGTGGGAACAAAGCGTCTGACTTCGAAACAGAGCCACCCTCTTTGAGCTCACTCCATTTCGAAAAGTCCTCAGAAACCTCAAGACCCAACTGAGCTATCATCTTTCTGGCAGTCGCAGGGATAAGCGGAGCTATTAACATACAAACATATCGAAGTATGTCCAAAGATCGATACAAAACCTCCATTACCTCGTCATCTTTCCCCTCCTTCG
>JAACEU010000061.1 GCA_011682355.1 Nitrospirota bacterium
AACAAATATTAAATAATTATTAAATAAACTTAAAATTTTCCTAAAAAACCAGTAGAATCCCTTTGCACTAATTAAATTACAAATGTTTACAGGAATTATTCAAGAACAGGGAGAGATCAAGGACATTCAAGATTCAAAAAAAGGAAAAGTGTTCTCGATCCTCACAAACACAATTTTAGAAAACAAAAAAATTGGTGATTCCATAGCAGTCGACGGAGTTTGCACAACAATTACAAAAATTGACAACAAAACCTTCGATTTCTACGCAATGCCGGAAACTCTCGAAATTACAAATTTCGCACTTTACAAAACTGGGGACAAAGTAAATCTAGAACCTCCTCTTACCCTAAACCAAGCCCTTGACGGACACATAATCCAAGGCCACGTCGACACTACTTGCACCGTTCGTGGTTTGATAAACGAAAATGACAAAACCCAACTGGCAATTACCTTCCCAAAAGAACTTTCAGATTGTCTGGCATTCAAAGGCTCAATCACAATCAACGGAGTAAGCCTCACAATTTCCGACCTGCAAAGAGACAAACTAACAGTCGACCTAATCCCCCACACACTGGAAATGACAAATCTAAGCCAGCTCAAAAAAGGAGACAAAGTAAACATCGAAGTAGACCTCATCGCCAGATATCTGAAAAACCTATTGGATTCAAAGGAAAAAGAAACAAAATATGAATTTCTTAAAGAAAGAGGATTCTTGTAATTATGGAACTAGAAAACAACAACCAACAATTAGACATCGACGGAGCATCGCTGAAAATAGCGATAGTTCTCCCCTATTTTAATGAAAAATTGGGATTGGAACTTCTGGAAAATGCCAAAGAAGAGCTGAAAAAACACGGTGTAGAAAATATCGAAATAATCCGAACAGCCGGCGCTCTGGAAATCCCTTTTGCATGCCAAAAAATTATCGAAAAGCAAAAACCCGATGCCATCATCGCCCTGGGAGCAATAATAAAAGGAGAAACCAGTCACTACGACATGGTTTGCGACACAACATACAGCGGAATCAACACAGTCCAACTAAAACACAACACTCCAATTATTTACGGGGTTATGACCTGCGACAACTTGGAACAAGCCAAACGCAGATCCAACAAAGACGGCTTGAACAAAGGAAAACAGTCAGCCCAAGCGGCACTCATTCAAACACAACTCTAATCATCCCCCGCAGAATGCGAGGCTAACCAAATTTCCTATGAAAATTAAAACAATCGAAGAAATAAAAGACCTGAAAGGCAAAAAAGTTCTACTAAGAGTGGATTTCAACGTTCCAATGCGTGACGGCGAAATTCAAGACGATACTAGAATCACACAATCCCTCGACACCATCAATTACCTCAAGGACAAAGGCGCATCCATCATTATCATGAGTCACATGGGAAGACCAAAAGGCCAAGTTGTGGAAGAATTGAGACTCACAAAAATCGCAAAATACCTTTCAGACCTCATAAAAACTCCTGTAAAAAAAATGGACACAGTTCTCGACAACGAAGTAAAGAAAGAAGTGGAATCAATGAAAGAGGGAGAAATAATTATGCTCGAAAACACCAGATTCCGACCTGAAGAAAAAGAGTGCGATCCGGATTTCACCAAAGAACTCGCTTCACTAGGAGATATATTTGTAAGCGATGCATTTTCAGCCGCACACAGAAAGCACGCCTCCACTACAGGGATCGCAGATCATCTACCGGCATATGCGGGTTTCTTGATGCAAAAAGAAATCGAAGCACTATCACCAATTGTAGAAGAAGAACCCATTCGCCCACTTACTTTGATTTTCGGGGGAGCAAAAGTTGATACCAAAATCGGTGTAATAAAAAATTTCATAGATAAAGCCGACTATTTCCTGATCGGCGGAGCACTCGCAAACACATTTCTTGCGGCGGCCGGTTATGACGTGGGAGATTCATTATACGAAAAAGACAAAGTAGAAACTGCAAGAGAAATTATGCTTTCATGCGAAAAGAATCGCGAAAGATTCATTATTCCACATGACGTAGTTGTGGCAGATGAAATCTCTGAAAACGCAGAAACCGCACACCTCCCTATCGAAGACGTAACGGGAGACATGAAAATCCTGGATATTGGTAAATGGACCGCAGAAAAATTCAACAACATCATCGAAAAATCAGGAACCGTAATATGGAACGGGCCATTGGGGCTTTACGAACACACTCCCTTCCAAAATGGAACAAAATTGGTAGCCTCTTCCCTCGCCAGACACAACTGCAACTCAATTATCGGTGGAGGAGACACAGCAGACGCCCTAAAACGCATAAACGTCCCCGCAGAAGCCTACACACACATTTCTACGGGCGGCGGCGCATGTTTGGAATTTTTGAGCGGAGCGAAGTTGCCGGGAATTGAGATATTGAAGTGGTAGACACACCCGAATTTGGTTTCCAGTTTTACGATATTTAGCGTGACTTCCTTTTTGCGAAATGAGCTCAAAGCCTTGACTCTTGAGAACTCTGAGTACCATTTTTAGTGTAATTGGTCTAGGCATGCTTAAACATCAGAGGCACGATATCAAGTCTTTCAACTTTTATAACTTTCGAAACAGACATGTCTTCAAAATAGAGTTCTAGAGCTTCTTGTAGGCTTTCAAGAGCCTCTTTTTTTGTGTCACCAAAACTGGAAACACCTGTATTGAGACACCAGGCAACATAAGTTTTGCCTTCTTTCCATACGATTGATTTGAGGGCTATTTTGCTCATGGTTCTAGACTACTTTTTTTATTTATTTAAGTCAAACAAACCGAGCCGCTAACGCACTGCTGTACGATGAAATAAAGACGAATGAGATTGGTCTAGGCATGCTATAGCCTTACGGAGGTTATAACCGGATACTTCACTTCTGTCTTTTTAGGAAGCGGCATATCTTCGAAATATAATTCAAGTGCGTCTTGTAGATTTGCTAGAGCTTCTTTTCTAGTTTTACCGAAACTTGATACCTCTACCTCCAGACATTGAGATATATAATATTTGTCTTCTTTCCAAACGATTGATTTTTGCACGAGCGAAGGGAGCCGTATAGTCTCTGTTGTATGTTGTTGATTTATGACAGAGTACTTGATTTACTCAACCATTGGGAGATTTTCTTGATAATTTTTTCGTTAAGTTTTTCCTGTTCTTGATCATCTGTATTGTTATTTATGTATTTTTGATAGAATTGCAAGATTTCAGAATGATCGCTTTGGTTCAATTTTTTCAAAATTTTATACTTATTTAATGTTTTAATTCCTCTCAATCTCAAATAATAGCGTATGGCTTCACCTACATCTAATTTTTTTTGACGTAGCTCTTTGTTTGAAAAATATCTTTTGATTAAATTATTTAATTTTTCTACATATTTTGATTTTTCTGGCTGGCTAATATTTAATACATTAAGGACATCTGGCCCATAAATATGGATATTGTTGTTAAAAAGGTCGTCAAAAAAATATTTAAAACACTTTAATGGTGATTTATTATAATTTTTATCGATCTCCCACGCAATATCGATAATATCTCCAAAATGAGAGGTGGATAATTTTGAAAAAATTTCTAATTGCACGGACTATTTCATTTTTATTGAGATTTTTCATAACGAAAAAATTATTGTAATTTCCTCATTTCTTTATTCTGCAATTGTTTCGCATTCTTTGAAGAAACAATACTTTCGCCTGTTTGTTTTTCGATTTCTTTTCTCGCTTTTTTTGCAGCATTTCCACCTTTTCGAGCAACTTTCTTATTTTCATTTAAACTTTTTGGCCTTTGTTTTTTTGATATTTCAGATGTTGAAGCCTCGGCAAGCATATTTAAAACAAGTTCCAAATTCGTCATATTGTCTCTCAAATTTTGCTTTTTAAGATTTTTGAAATTCTTGTACTGTTTTACCGATTTTCCAGCCCAGGCTTTAGTGATTTCATCGGTCAAAATAGCATACTCTAAACCTTCTTCCATGCCTCTTTCTTTCCACTCATCAGTCAATTCTTTTCTAATCTCAATACTTTTAAGTCTTTGGTTGATCCATTCTTTGGAATACCCTTTTTTTAGATATGTTCGCATTGCTCTGTCAAAAGCAAGTTCCGGGTTTTCTGTTTCTTCGATTCTTTCGTATCCAATCTTTGCAAGCCAAAGCTTAAACGGTTCAGCTTTTGGTGAGGGAATTGACTGAATAAGTCTTAAAAGTGCCTCTGTATCTGCAACATCTGTTAGGTATTTTTTCCCATCAGAAGCCAATAATTTCAGTTGACTACAATTTGTAGCCACCTCGCTTCCTTCTTTTTTTAGCCTTGTTTTTAGCACACTCCAATATTTTCTGGGATTCATGCTTTCAGTCAAAATAGCAATAACATCAATAATCGAAAAATACCAAAGTTCCTTTTTTGCGTTCCAATGACGACGAACTTGTTTTTCATGGAAAAGTACGATTGAATTGTGCCCCAAGGCATCCTCTCTTGCTTTGCAATTCACCTTATCTTTTTTAGTCATATTTTTAAAATTTATCAGAGGAAATACATTATATCCCCCTCTATCAAAAAAAGAAAAACAAAATCGGATTCTCTTTAAAAGCTGGGACGTTAGCCCCAAAAGGAAAACATGTATTTCGTACAACGACAGACACTCATGCGATGTTTGTCAGTGATAGAATAGACCAAAGGCGAATCGCTGGCAAATATGGGAGAATGAGTATTAATGAAACGAAAGGAATTAACTAGCCCTTCTGGCTTCTAACAATTCATTAAAAGCAGTTCCGACACGAGCGTTACG
>JAACEU010000062.1 GCA_011682355.1 Nitrospirota bacterium
TTCACAATCTCCTTGCAAGGCTCGGCAACTCCGGGCGTATAAAACAAATTCATATCACGCTTGCTCTTCAAAGGAACTTTTGAAACAACAGACAACTTCCCTTTATATTTTTTGTGGGCGCTGAGCGCCTCACGACGTAAATTTTTCATTAAAATTAATTACCGGGTGGGGGAGAAGTGGGAGGTGTAACATCAGGAAGATAATCCGGCCCGGAATTTTCACCGGGAGTTACCTCTGTTATGCCATCTTCATTCACTTCAATCACATAATCCTCGATATTTACCGGTTGATTAGTAAAATAGGAATAAATGAAATATCCGACCACTAAAAACAAAAATATCAAAGCCGCATAAACGGTTGTTCCATATTTCAATGCACGATCTTTATTAGACATCATATTTTGATTTGTTAAAAAGCGGTTGTTTGCCCTTCTCTCGTATCAAGAATTACATCACCGGCACGTTCATATTTGAATGTATAATCCGCGCCCTCGGTATAATAATAATCAACGGGACCGGTCCCAACACCAATTGTGTCGGTTTCAATAATTATTTTATCAGGCAATTGATCCAACATCGACATGCCCATATCCTCCACCAAAACATTCTCAAAAATTTCACCCAACAGCTCGGTATAATCGATACCGGCTCCACCAACAGCACTATATTCAAGTGTTGAAAGCATGGCCTTCACGTACTGCATCAACTGAAATCCAAGAGTTCCATTCCCAAATTCAGTATAAACAACAAGAACACGAGAGTCCCCCAAATAAATATACCAATCCACTATCCTGTCATCAGGATACAGAACTTCAAGCGCCTCGAATTCACCAACATAAAACTCCGTATAATCAGCTCCCGTAAATATATTTCTTACATTCGCAAAATAATCATCAACACTAAGCTCATCAGCGTCATCAAGAGTCACAGACAAAACTGCGGAATTTGGATAAAGACGCAAAGGGGATAAATTTAAATATTCTTTATCGGATCTGAAAAACATTACCTCATTTTCACTTTCGTTTACTTTCCAAGTATCAGAATCATATTTGATTTTAAAAGGAAGAGTCGAACTCACATACATGTCCCAATTTTCATCCAGAGGATAAGGCTGATCGGTATTCAAAACAATCATCATCCTATAAACAACTTCGGAAAAGACAGCCCTGGTCATAGAAGTTTGAGCATTCAAATAACCGTATTCATCAGGCAAAATAATGTTGTTGTTCCGAGAATAAAGAGCATGTGGCGCATACCAAAGATCAGCGGAAACATCTGCGAAAACATCACTTTCCACAGTCGGAAGCTCAACATTCGCCGCCAAAACAATGATCTTTAGCAACTCTGCCAAATTCACATTATCACCGGGTTTGAAAGTTCCGTCATCATATCCATTAATAATTCCAGTCTCAAATCCGGCCATCACATATGGGAAATACCATTGATCAGAAAGAACATCGGGAAAATTCTGACTATATGTTCCTTCAAAATCTATTCCAAGAGCACCAATAACAATCTTCATCGCTTGTGCCCGTGTCACCAAATCCTCCGGCCCGAAAGTTCCATCTTGATATCCATTAATAACACCATTCGTATCCAAATATTCAATAGCTTCATAATTCTCATGATCCTCCGGAACATCAGGAAAAGATCCCGTATGTCCCGCCTCGGCGGTGGCCATTACAGACATAGACATCAAAACAAAAAGACCGATTAGGAAAAGAATTCGTTTCATGAAGATAATATAACTTATTCATAGGGATAGTTCAAAGGTTTAAAAAGCCTCGCAGAAACAATCCGCAAGTTTTTCGAGCAAAGCGAAAAAAAACGAGGACGTTTCGAGAAGCTTTTTAAATCTTTTGAACTAAATCCCTTACGAATACAGCAATTCTCCAGGAGAATACCTGTCCAAAGAATCTTCACCAATCAATTTTACCAATCTATCAACCACTTTTTCAATTTCTACAGTTTCCTGCACACCTTTTTCCATATCCCGAATAATAGCTGTTCCTTCTCTCACCTCCGTGATGCCTATCAACACCGCATAAGAAACCTCAAACTTATCCGCCAACCTCAACTGAACATTTATCGAACCCTTACCAAGGGCACCCATTGTTTTCAAACCGGCTTCACGCAAATCCTCGATCAAAGGCAAACACTTTTTCTTAGCCTCTTTTCCAAGTTGCGCAACAAACACATGAATCTCGTCTTTCGATGGAACTCGAACTTTCTCCTTTTTCATATTCGCAATAATTCTTTCAACTCCGGCCGCATAACCAACCGCAGGAGTGTTTTGACCTCCCATCAATTCAACCAAACCATCATATCGGCCACCCCCACCGATCGCATTTTGCGCTCCATCATTTTTATCCCAAAATTCAAACACAGTTTTTGAATAATAATCCAAACCACGCACCAATTTCTGATTTTCCACGTACTTAATCCCGATTTCATCCAAATATTCCAAAAGTTCATCATGATATTCCAAAGATTCTTTATCCAAATAATCTTTCATCACCGGCGCCAACTGAGCCAATATCTGGCAATCCTCTTCTTTACAATCAAACAATCGCAAAGGATTTGTTGTTAACCGATTTTTACAGTTCTCACACAAAGACCTCTCTTTCCCCACATAATAATCCTCCAAAACTTGCATATATTTCTTGCGAGCTTCGGGAGTCCCAATCGTATTTAGCTGTAAATCGAACAAACCATCAATTCCAAGATCTTCGTGAATCTTGTTCGCGAGCTGAATAACTTGTGCGTCCAGAGCCGGATCACTTTCTCCCAAAACCTCAAATCCAAATTGCCAAAACTGTCGATATCGACCTTTTTGGGGTTTATCATATCTAAAGTGTGGCTCAAAATAATAAAGAAGAACCGGTTGTGGCATTTGGCTCATTCCGTGCTGGATAAAAGCTCTGGCTACACCCGCTGTTCCCTCTGGTTTCAAAGTAAGACTTCGCCCTTTTTTATCCTCAAAAGTGTACATTTCTTTGGAAACGATGTCTGAGCTATCCCCAATACTTCTTTTGAATAATTCTGTGTACTCAAAAATCGGTGTGGAAATACGTCGATAACCCGCTTGTCTGGCTCTATGTCTAACCACTTTTTTGATGAATGTGTGAAACTCATGATCATTCGGCAAAATATCATGAACTCCCTTCGGAGTACGAAAAGGTTCATACTTTTGCTGTTTTTCTTCTTCTTTTGGCATAAATAAGGTTAAAACACTTGACTCACATCTTACCACGATTTTCGGATACTTCAACTGGAAAATCAGAGAGCAAACGAAGTCGTCGGCACAACATTCGAAACCCCGTGTTTTTCTTTGTCATATAAATGATAACCCGCACAAGCAATCATCGCGGCATTGTCAGTACAATAAGAGATTTTTTTCGGAAATCTAAACTTAATATTTTCAAATTTCTCACCACAAACTTCACGCAATCTTAGATTCGCCGAAACTCCACCGGCAAGATGCACTTCTTTTACCTCCGGATTAGCATCAACCGCTCTCTTCAACTTTCCCGCCAAAACTTCAACAACCGCCTCCTGAAAACTCGCCGCAACATCAGCCTTGAACTGGTCATCGCTTCGACCTTCTTTTTTCACCAAATCAAGAACAGCGGTCTTTAATCCGGAAAAACTAAAATCCAAACTCCCTTTATCAAGCCAAGCCCTGGGCAATTTATAAGCCGAAGCCGAACCATTCTCCGCAACTCGCGAAATCACAGGTCCACCAGGATATCCCAGTCCAAGCAGTCTGGCCACCTTGTCAAAAGCTTCACCCGCGGCATCATCACGCGTTTCTCCCAAAACCTCAAAATCTCCGTGACCTCGCATCAAAACCAATTCATTATGCCCGCCGCTCACAGTCAAGATCAAAACCGGAAATTCAATCTCCTCCTCAACCTCCAACCAATTCGAATAAATATGCCCAAGAATATGCTGAACAGGAATCAAAGGCTTCTTCTTCAAATATGAGATTACATTTGCGGTTTCAGTCCCAATAATGAGCGAACTAACCAATCCCGGACCCCGAGTAATAGCCAACGCGTCGATTTCATCCCAACCCAAACCACTCTCCGACAAACATTCATCCAAAACAGGAATCATATGCACCACATGTTCCCGCGCGGCCACCTCCGGCACAACACCACCGGTTTTCGCATGAATATCAATCTGTGAAGCAATAGTATTCGTCAAAACCTTGCGCCCATCGCTCACGATAGAACACGCGGTTTCATCACAAGATGTTTCAATTCCCAAAACATTCATGTGCCCATGGTACTGGTAAAAAAGCCGTTTTTCCAGTATAATTTAAAAAAGCAAACACATGAAAGCAACTTCAGTCCAAATAATAGAAATCCTCAAAAAAGCCGGTCACGAAGCATACTGGGCCGGTGGTTGTGTTCGAGATATGTTGCTTGGAATCGAACCAAAAGATTTCGATATAGTCACGTCAGCAAAACCGGAGGAAATAGAGGACCTGCTGGAGCACACAATTCCAATTGGGAAAAAATTCGGAGTAATTTTAGCGATAGTAAATGGGCATAATTTTGAGATAGCGACTTTCAGATCGGACGCGGGATATTCAGACGGTCGAAGACCTGATGCTGTGGAATTCACGAACGCGGAACAAGACGCGGAACGTCGTGACTTCACGATTAATGGGATTTTTTACGATCCACAAGAGGATAGGATCATGGATTATGTAGGAGGACAAAAAGATA
>JAACEU010000063.1 GCA_011682355.1 Nitrospirota bacterium
GGATGAGGAAGGGGAAAATGCTGACTTAGCATGCGTTAATTAGATTTCTGTTATCAACTCCAAAATCGCCCGCAATTTAATTCCAGTCTAGGCATTCATAGTACCAATTGTCATCGAGTTTTAAGTGTTCCATTTCTCCTTCACAAGCTGGAATTCCCATGTTTTTTATTCTGTGATTAGGGTTATATATGATTGAACTTATTATATATGGATTAGCATCTTCGAATTCAAGTATTGCCAAAGAAATTTCCCCATCTTCTTTGTACGAAATGTTATAGACCTTATAGATAGCTGTTCCTTTTAATTTTGAACTTATTTCGTCATGAATAGTTTGCGCAGACTTGTCGAATTCCAACAACTTTTCCACACTTTGTTAACTTTTCCAACTTTTTCTGGTGTCCCCGGCAGGAATTGAACCTGCATCTAAGGTTTAGGAAACCTCCGTTCTATCCATTGAACTACGGGGACAAATTGTTTTGGGAGATAATGGGATAAGGTACTCGCTCCGCTCGTGCTACGCTCGCACGGTTAGTATGTGCTCGCGAGCGTCTACGCTGTCGCTTCGCCGCTGTTAGACCTTTTTAAGGAGCATGGTCAATCTTTTGTCATCCGGAAGCTCTGAACGAGACTTTACGACGTAGCTTTCCTCCGGTGACGGTTTATCCAAGCCAAGTTCTTTCATTGTTGCGCTTAGGTCTCCTTCTCCCATTGGGATAACTACTCTTGATTCTATTGCTTCGATTATATTCATGGTTTTTTTACCGTCCAGATTACTTTTTTCTCCGAGGTCAATCATCAAAATATCTACGTCTCCGATCTCTTTTACCATATCGCTTGTCAGTACATGACCGACCGCTCCAAGATGACAGACTTTTATTCCATCCATATTAAAATAATAAATAATTGTCTCATCTCCGACACCTTCTTCGTCTTCTTTTGACTTACTTTTTGTCCAAGCTCGGAATCCTTCGATTGAAATTCCTTTTATTTCATATTCGCCCGGCCAATCTACTACTTTTTCCGCATCTTTTACTTCAGCAGTCTCCTCTAAACTTGATAAAACTATATTCCCTGTGACACTTCCCGCCTGTTTGTCAGGATTGATTAAAACCTTTGTCCCCTTGCCCTTTAATGTGAAACATGTGTTCCCGTGCCATTTGATTTCCATAATATTTTGTTGATTAATTTTGGGGTAAATTACCGCGAAGAAGCATACTAAAATTGTTGCGTATAATCAATGTAATTGATAGTATCGCACTGATGTTCGGCAAACGCCGGACCAAAATATTTAACCTTGTCCCAATGGCAAAAATCACAAAAATACATGCTCGAGAAGTACTTGATTCGAGGGGAAATCCAACTGTTGAGGTGGAGTTGACGACTGAAAAGGCGTTTGGGCGGGCGATTGTTCCGAGCGGAGCTTCGACGGGTGTTCACGAGGCTGTTGAGCTGAGGGATGGTGACAAGTCGCGATATCTGGGGAAAGGTGTTTTGAAGGCTGTGTCGAACGTGAAGGGTGAGCTGGCTGATGCTGTGATGGGGATGGAAAGTGACGATCAGAAGACGTTGGACCTCAAGATGATCGAGTTGGACGGGACTGAAAATAAAGGTCGGCTGGGTGCGAATGCTATTTTGGGGATTTCGATGGCGGCGGCTCATGCCAGTGCGGCTGAGCGCGGCGTTATGTTGTTTGAATATTTGAATCCTGAGGCTGTGACTTTGCCTTTGCCGATGATGAATGTGATGAATGGTGGGAAGCATGCGGATAGTGGGTTGGATGTGCAGGAATTTATGATTGTGCCGGTTGGTGGAGAAACTTTTCGGGAGGCTTTGCGGATGGGATCTGAAACTTTTCATGCTTTGAAGAAGATTTTGAAAGATGATAGATTGTCGACCGCTGTGGGTGATGAAGGGGGTTTTGCTCCGAATTTGCCGAATAATGAAGCGGCTCTGGAATATGTGGTTCGTGCGATTGAGAAGGCCGGATACAAACCTTGGAAAGACATTATGATCGCTTTGGATCCTGCCGCGAGTGAATTTTATGATAAGGAGAGGGGAGTTTATAAGATCAAAGTTGATGGTAAACCTGAGGAGTTGTCGAGTGGGGACTTGGTTGGATATTGGGATATTTTATTGCGAAAATTTCCGATTATTTCTATTGAAGACGGACACGCTGAGGATGACTGGGAAGGTTTTGCCGCGATGCTTACGAGTGTGGAGGGGAAAATTCAGATTATGGGAGATGACCTTCTCGTCACCAACATGAAACGTTTGCAGAAAGGTCTTGATGAAAAGGCGTGTAATTCGATTTTGATAAAAATGAATCAGATTGGTACGTTGACTGAGACTATTGGGGCTATTGATATGGCGAAGGAAAACAATTGGACTGCTGTTGTGTCGCATAGAAGTGGGGAAACTGAGGATGTAACGATTGCTGATCTGGTTGTGG
This sequence comes from Nitrospirota bacterium, assembly GCA_011682355.1. Classification (GTDB taxonomy): domain Bacteria; phylum Patescibacteriota; class Gracilibacteria; order UBA1369; family LOWO2-01-FULL-3; genus JAACEU01. Next base: position 2,450 of record JAACEU010000063.1, read on the forward strand.
CGAAGGAAACCGGTCAGATAAAAACCGGGTCTTTGTCGCGAACCGATAGAATTTGTAAATATAATCAGTTGTTGAGGATCGAGGAGAAACTTGGAGACAAGGCTGAATTTATTGGAGGAAAAGCATTTTATAATTTAGCTGAGGGATATGCTGAAGATCATTAAAAATATTAAGGGTTTACTGCCAAAGCGTGATCCTTTGTCTCATAAAGGGGATAACGGTCGTGTTTTGATAGTCGGTGGATCGATAGATTATTTTGGTGCACCAATTCTTGCCGGTTTGGGGGCGTTGTATAGTGGCGCGGATTTGGTTCATCTTTATGTGCCGGAGTGCAATTTTGATGTGACTCGGAGTATGTATCCGGATTTTATTGTGAGACAGTATGCCGGCGAGCGGTTGAGCGAGCGGGCCGCGGCTGAGATTGTGAAATATGGGAAAAAGATGGATAGTGTGTTGATTGGACCCGGGCTTGGAGCCACCGCCACAGCGGGGTCTTCGAATGGCGAGACTGTTGTGGAAGGGGTTCTTGAAATCATCAAAAATCTGCATATTCCTACCGTTTTGGACGCAAATGCCATCAGTGCTCTGAAGAATGTGGAAAAATTTCCTTTACAGCAACCTGTCGTGATCACTCCTCATCATAATGAGTTTAGGAATTTGATTGATAGGGAAATTGATGTGGAGGACAAGGATTCAAAGTCGATTATTTTGTTGCGATCAATTTCTATGGATTTGCATATTAATGTTTTGTTGAAAGGTCCTCGCGATTATATTTCGTCCGAGGAAGGGCATGTGGAGATCAATACTACCGGAAATGCGGGAATGACCGTTGGGGGTAGCGGAGATGTATTGGCCGGAGTTGTTGCTACATTTTTGGCTCAAAGGTCGGAAGGATATGACGCGGCGCGGGCCGCAGCTTATTTGATTGGGAAGGCCGGGGATAAGCTGAAAAAGAAGAAAGGATATAATTATTCTTCGAGTGATTTGGCGTTTATGCTGCCGGAGGTGATGAGCTAAATTTTTTGATTAAAAAAAGAGCCCTCGGATTTTTGGTCTTTGGGCGCTTTTGGTTTGGATAGTTGGAAATTAGTATCTTAATGTATTGCCTGCAACCGGGAAAGTTGTATCTACTACAGCCGGTGTATCCACAGTTACGTTTTCCAGTGAAACTGATAGGTTCTCATCATTGACTGTCATTTGTATTAAATCTTGGGTATTAATGCTTAGAGCTACTCTTTCACAAGTATCTTGAATTATTGATAATGACATACTATCTGACGCAAAATTAATAGAATCGGTCAATGCATTTATAGTACTACCAATCACTGACTGGCGATTGAATATAGCAGCTCCCCAATTGTGAGCCGAGTTTTTTATAGCAACTCCCATCATATTGTCTCTATTGCCGGTTAATAGAAATTCCGTATTGCTTACTCTCACATCACCGTCCGTTGCACAGAAATCAAACTCTGCAATAATGTCGTCTGTACTCACAGTTCTGCTTCCGCTTGGAGAAGAAGAAGCTAACGAAATGGTCAAATGTCCGTCTTCTGCCGGTGCTTCAGGTTCATCTTCCGGTTCATCTGCCGGTTCATCTGCCGGTTCGTCCGCAGGTGCTTCAGGTGTTGCGATTGTGACATCTTTCACAGTTACCGCTTTTTCAACTTTGATTGTTTCTACCGGTGTTTTGATCGTTTCAACCGGTGCATTGAATCTGAAGATTTTTCCTTGGAATAATCCTCCTTGTGCTCCTAGGACTACCGCGCCTGCTACGACGACGACAGCTAGTACACCAACAATGATTTTCCATTTTCCTCCCGTCTTTTTTTCGGGGGTTGGGTTTGCGTTTTCCATTTTTGTTTTTGTTAATTTTTATTTTTGTATTTTAAAGCGATTTTATTTCGCAGATTATTACTCTGTTTTCGGCTAAACAATACCATATATATATATATGTGTCAAATCCGTGTGAGATCAAACTCCTTGAAAAAGTAAAAAAAACAAAACCGCAGAAGCAAACCAAGAATTGCACCAAAATCCCCGGGGATTTTTTTTTGATGGGATGGTTTTTGATGGTGGTGGTAAGAAATTTTAACTTGACGGAAAATTTGGGAAGAAAAAATTGTTCTGCATTTTCTTTCTAACTAATTATTCTTCATCCCCACGGACACAAAATCAAAATTATTGAAATAATCGACGAGGTGAGCGTACGCTTACCCGTGTTTGTGATAAATTCTCATCACTATTATCCACCTTTAAAAACCATTGCATAA
>JAACEU010000003.1 GCA_011682355.1 Nitrospirota bacterium
ACCTATTGGTTCTTTGAACTCAACTATGATGTCTATATCGCTATTTTTTGTACTTTCGCCTCTAGCAGTTGATCCAAATATTCCAATTTTTTTTACATTGAAGTTTTTTTGCAGGGTCTCAAAATTTGCGTCTATAAGTCCAATTATTGACTGTAATTCTTTATTCATTGGGATTTGTTTAGCGGTAAAAATATACCATTTTTTCTATAAAACCAAAATACAAACATAAAAGAAAACTGAATAATTAACAAAAAAGTGTAGGGAGTGAACGCGTCCCTACGGAGGTCCTCTGGCTTTTTGAACCTTCATGACTACTCTCCTCCTTTCGGCTCGCTAACTGGTGGGGGTGGAAATTCTATATAAGACACTCCCACTCTGATACATATCCAACCTGTAACAAGAAGTATAACTCCTCCCGCAAACATGCTGGTGGAATTATAGTACTGCTTTGAAGATGCAGTTAGAATGGGAACGGAGAATGCTGTGAAAACATATCCAATTATTAATAAAACCTTCTCAAACCCTTGCCATCTTGCCCTGCTTGGCTCTCTAATACTCTCATGAAATCCTAGCTGGCCCGCTATTCCTGCGCTAGCGACAGCCCATCCCAGGTAGAGGAAAAGAGGATTGCCCTTGTAACACATGGTGATTATAGAAACACCTGCTCCTGCTAAACTGACTATTATGCAAGCCCAGGGAAACAGAGTTATGCTCATTGGTTTTTTTGCCATATTTCACGTCCTTTCGGGTTGTTGATTCCTTGGAAAAACTCCTCCTCTACTAACTTTTACTTTTGTAAAAATCAGAAGTAGGGGAGCTTTTCACTGTGCACAACTAACACGTTCACTCCACTTTTTTGTTAATTATTTCAAGGATCAAACAAAAGGCATTAGTATTTGATTATAGGTTGAAATACAGCTTTAGGCAAATTGAGGTTTTGTAAATTTGTTGACTTTTAGCAGATCTCTTGTTAGACTTTTAGTAGATCTTTACTTTAAATTATGAATACTTTAATTGTTTCTTCGAAGGAATTCCGGGCCTCGTTTCCAAAATATCAGAAATTAGTGGAAAGTGGGGTTTCTATAACCATTGTTAAGAGGTCGAAGCCTATTTTCAAAATTGAACCGGTTGATTTGGAACATCAACATGGCATTACCGATGCTATTCTTGACTATGAAAATAAAAAGGCGAAGAAATTCGTTGAATATAACGATGTATTTAAGAAATGAGATCTATATTCCATAAAAATTTCAAGAAATTCGTTCGGAGGATAAAGAACGAAATTTTGTTTAATCTAATAAAAAGCAAGGTTGACGGAGCTATTGAGAATCCGGCTAGGGGAAAGCTTTTGGAACAGCCGTTTAGGAAATATAAAGTTCGGGGAATTTCATTTGATTACAAAAATAATTCTTATAGGATTGCTTATCTTTTGAACAAGGGGGAAAACGAGATAGTTTTTTTGCTTATTGATTCCAGGGAAAATTTTTACTCGAAACTGAAGAAGATTTTGTAGGGTTTGTGTCGGGCTCGACTATTTAAATCTCAATCTCTTTTCTGACCATTTCCAGATGTAGAGCTAATTCTTCTTGAGTGATTGATTCTTTGTTGGATTTTGAGTAGATACATATTGGCGTTATGATTTTGCCTAATTCAACAATCAAGATGTATATTCTATAGCCTCCTGACTTTCCTTGTCCTTTTTTTCTTAGTCTTATTTTGTAAATATTTGATGCAATCGAAATTGCACCTTTTGTAGTAAAGTTTTTTAGAGATTTTCTTAGTTCTTCAAGAAGACTTTTGTCCTTCTTTGATGCTTTTTTAAGCTGTTTCTTGAAGTATTTGGTTATCCAAAAATCATACATCTTTTAATTGTTCATCTAAGCTCTTGTTCAGCTTACCTTGCTTTTTTAGCTCCATCAAAATTTTGCTAATTTTCTGTGTTTCTTGTTCGATTTTTAGTTCAATTGGGGTTTTGTGGTATTTGAAGAACTTTATTAGAAAACGGAAAAATTCTGATTTATTGGTATACCCTTCCTGTTTCATGAGCTCTTTAACTTCTTTTTCCTGGACCTCTGAGACTTTGAAAAATACTGGAATCATGGCTGAGATATAGTTATTTGATATATATACGCGCATACATTGTATATCATACTGATAGCTTTTGCAATAATCTGTTGCTAAAAAAATGTTGTTGAGATCTGTACAACAGTTTTTTTGTGTGTTTGTGATATAATCCCGGTTGAATTTAACCTTATAAATATGGCGAAGGAGCATTCAATGGACGTATCGGTGCAGTTTGACTTTCAGGAGTTGAAAAACGCTGTGGAAATGACGAAGAAAGAGGCATTCAACAGGTATGACTTGAAAGATGCGGGAGTTGAGATTGAACTTTCTGAGGATTTGGTAAAGCTTACAACGCAGGGTAAAATGCATATCGAGTCGGTTTTTGGGATTTTGATGAAGAAAATGATTAGCAGGGGAGTTTCTCCAAAGATTTTGGATAGGCAGGAGGTGAAGGAGATCGGTGGGATGAAAGTGAGGCAGGAAATGAAATTGGTAAAAGCTTTGGATCAGGATACGGCAAAGGGTCTTGCAAAAAAGATTCGAGAGTCTTTTCCGAAGGCGAAAGCGTTGATTCAAGGAGAGACGCTCAGAGTTGTTTCGGCGAAGATCGATGATCTACAAGCTATTATGCAGGAATTAAAAGCGGACGAGAAAATATTGGTACCGCTGGAATTCGGGAATTTCAAGTAGAGTGCTAGATGCGGCTTTGTGCCGCTCCGGAATTACAACAACTCTTTTGCAAGTAGTATGATTTTTGCTACTTCTGCACGGTTTGGGACGTCGTCGGGTCGGAATGTTAGATCTTCCGCGTCACCGCTGACTAGTCCTTTTGCAAGTGCGTAAGCGATTGCATCGACATTTGCGTTATCAAGTGAGACATCTGAAAACGGCGCTCCTGTTGCTGTTGGGACTTCTATTCCGAGCAGGTCCATAACCATCTGTACCAATTCTCCACGAGTTAATCCTTTTTTGAATTCTTCTTTGTCTTCTAAACTGTTTTCGATTCGGTCTTTGATGTCGTCGCTAAGTGAGTCTGAAAGTTCTTTCAGAGCTTTCTTTGCATAACCTTTTGCCCAGTGATCTCCGCTTTCAGCCGCTTCCGGGTCTTCATCGAGTACACATTGCATTACAAATTTTAGACCTTCTCCAAATAAAACGTCGTTTCCGGGTCTGAATTCGCCCAATGGATTTCCTTCTTTGTCGGTGAATCCGCTAATACACTCCTCTTCGTCCATTCTGTCTACGAAATAATAGAACCAGTCTTGGTCGTCGGTGTCTTTGAATGGGACTATTCCTTTTTCGAATTTGTCTTTTGTGGATTCGTCTTTGATGTCTTTGATTTTTTCTTCGAGTTCTTCTCCTGAAAGTCCTTCCAGTTCTTCGGCAACTTCGTCTGCGTCGATTCCGCTAAAATTGAAATCTTCCAGACTTGAGAGGAGGCTTCCGAGCCTTTCTCCCGCCTTTTCTCGGAATCTTTCCAGAGCTTTTAGAATTTTTCTATCTATGTTTATGTTTTTTTCTTCAAGTATGTCTGTCACGTGATCTTGGAGATCGTCTGAGAATTGTTTGAAACATTGGCTGAAGTCTTTTTCGTCTTCATCGTCGTCTTCTTCGTTTGCTTCTTTTATACATTCACCTAATTCGCGACCGAATTTTGACTCTTCGCTTGCGGATTTTATGTCTTTTCCTTTTGCCCACATTGCTGTGTGTTTTGCTTCTTTGGCGAGGTTTAACGCTGTTTCGTAATCACCTTCGTCTAGGGCTGTTGGAGCCTCTGCTAGTAGAGTTTTTGCTTTTTCAAGTGATTCCAGGGCTCTGGAAACATCTTTTCCTTCTTCTTCTTTTTCTGCAATTTTTTCTTCTGCTTCAGCTATTTTTTCTTCTGCGCTTTCGATCTTGTCTGCCGCGTGTTCGGCGGGATCTCTGACTTCGTCGTTGTCATCATCATCTTCGTCTTCGAGATCGTCGTTGTCATCATCATCTTCGTCTTCGAGATCGTCGTTGTCATCATCATCTTCGTCTTCGAGATCGTCGTTGTCATCGTCATCTTCGTCTTCGTTGAGGTCAACTGCCTCTACCGAAGCGGCTGTATCGGACTGGAGTTCTGCGTCTATGTCTGTGCTTGCGTCCAATACTGAACTTTTTCCCATCTCTATTACTTGGCTAAAAACTACCGATAAAGAGAGTATCAGCATCATTGCGATAATGATTAGTTTGTTCTTCATAGTTTTTGTTTTTATTTTATATTGGTATGATTATACTATAAATCTAGCTTTTTATCAAGGGACGAGTTTTTGACATTTAGACGAATTTTGTATAAATTGCCCTCTTAGCATTTAATTTTCGAATTATGTCTAATTTTTTATCTCCATCTGAAAGACCAAAGAAGGACCCTCGTTATCCTGAAAACTTATTCTTGGATTCTACGAAAGAGGCTCTTGAGGAATCTGGCTGTGTAGTTGTTACCGCTGAGAAAAAAGATGATTCTGAAGTTTTGCATGTTTCGTTCCCAAATGACGCGGCTATTATAGTCGTGAAAACGACTCCGGATGGCAGGCTTTATGTCAGCAGTGAAATCATGCTTAGAGTTTTGCAGGATAAGCTGGGGATCTAAAGTTGAATTTTGGAGCTTTAGTATACCGACGTAAGCCATTTTGCGTATCGTGGCATTTCGCCTATTGATATACGATCGAGTAGCGATTTTAGTTTGCCTGTGTATTTGCCCATGTTTCCCGTTCCTATTATTTTTCTATCGACTGATCGGATGTAGGCTACTTTTGCGGCAGTTCCCGTTAAAAATAATTCGTCAAAGGCGTAGAGCGTTGATCGGTCGAATTCTTCTTCGCGGACTTCGAGTCCGATTTCGTTTTCGAATAATTCAATTGCTGAGCGTCGTGTGATACCATTGAGGTTGTTTGCGTGAAGTGGCGGAGTGTAGACAATATTGTTTTTGATTCCGAAAATATTTGCTCCCGATGCTTCGCAAACTTTGCCGTCTCGGTTTAGGAAAATTGCCTCTGCGTAGCCGTTTTGGAGTGCTTCGGTTTTTGCTAACGCTGATGACGCGTACGCTCCTGTTATCTTTGCTTTTGTCGACATCATGTCGTCATCAAATCGTCTCCAGGATGAGACGCAGACATCAAGTCCTTTGGTTGTGTCGAAATAATCTTTGAGTGAAATCATGTAGACAGCGAGGTCGTCGTCCGGGTTGTCAAAGCGCGGGGTTAGCATTGTAGACGCGGCGTAGAGCGTTGGGCGAAGGTAGACATCTTCTTTTGCGCCGTTCTTTTTTATGAGCTTGAAAATCAGTTCTTCGAATTTTGGAGATGAATAATTGAATTTCATTCCTAGTATTTTTGCGGCTTCTTTGAGTCGTTGGTAATGATCTTTGAGTCTGAAAAGGTATAGATTTTTGTGGGTTTTGTTCCAGTGACCGCGAATTCCGGTAAAACAACCCAGCCCATATTGAACGGCTTTGCATTGGATTGGGACGGTAGCTTGGTCAGATTTTACAATTTTTTTTCGTATAAACGAAAACGGGAATTGTTTTGGCATGTGTTTATACTTTATTCATCGTCCAGATATGCAAGGTTTTTTCGTAGTTTTTTGTTTCTTTCCTCGAAAATCTCAACGATTGTTCCAATCACTATACCTAGAGTTGCTCCGAGTGTTGTGTATAGACCAATTCCCATTGCTCCATCGGTAACCTTTTTAATAGCATCTATCATTACAACAAAATCTACTATTCCGATGGCTAATCCTGCTACTCCTAATAATAATGAAAACCAGATTGTGATTCTCTTGATAAAAAGAAGCAGGAATGCAAGAATTCCGATAGAGATTTGGATTAATCCGTCTCCTCCAATACCTGTTACAGATACGTAAGCGCTTTTACCCCATGGGAGAAATGCACTTACAGCAAGTAGAGTCGCTCCAACAAGAGCTATTGTTCTGCCAGCAGTGAAAATTTTGTATTTATTCATGTTTCTAGTTTACTTTTTGTTATTTTTTAATTCAAGATCAAATTACCTTTGCTTGATTGGGGATGTTCGGTATAATCCCTTCTGCAAATCGTGGGCAGGTTCCTGAGCGGTCAAAGGGAGCAGGCTGTAAACCTGTTGGCTCTGCCTTCGGGGGTTCGAATCCCTCCCTGCCCACCATGATCTGTCTAATACAAAGATCATTAGACGGTATCTTACCACTTCAGCTCTTTCACCTCCGTGGGGTCGTCGCCGTGTTCACAGATGTAGTCTTGGTGCCGGGTGATGTGTTTGCGGAGTTCGCGGAGGATTTTGTCCTTCTTTTTTGCGACCGCTTTGTTGTGTTTCGCTCCTTGTTGGACCATGTCGATTGCGAGGTGGTAGCAGCTGACTCTGTTGATTACTTTTAGGTCGAACGGCGTGGTAGTTGAGCCTTCTTCGCGGTAGCCGTGGAGACTGAATCTGTCGGATGTTGTGTATGGCCAGAGGATTTGTTCGATGTCGTTTACGTATCCGTGGTAGTTGAAAATGACGGGTTTGTCTTTTGTGAAAAATTTATTTACTCCGTTTTCTGTTTGGCAAACTCCGTCGTGACAATAATCTCCGAGTCCGATTGCTGTGAGTTCTGAGACGTTTACATATCGGATTTTGAGTTCCGGGACGATGTCTTTGCACATTTTGACGGCGAAAAGAGCTTCTTGGGTGAGGTAGTCACCTGCTGAGGCGAGGACGACGTCCGGATTCTTGCCGGCTTCTTTTCCGCCTACCCATTCCCAGATGGCTATCCCATGTTTCGCTTGTTCTTCGGCTTCTTTGAGCGTGAGCCATTGCGGAAGGGGTCGTTTTCCTGCAACAATTACAGTGATTTTATCCTGCGATGTTATTGTTTCTTTGAGTGCGACCAGCATGCTGTTGATATCCGGTGGATAGTAGATTTGGCAGAATTTTCCGTGCTTTTGGAGAACATTTGAGACGAAGCTTGGATTTTGGTGGGAAAATCCGTTGTGATCTTGTCTCCAGCCGAGACTTGAGTTGAGGTAGATCGCAGATGCTATAGGTTTTCGCCAAGGGACTCTGAACGCTTGTTTTAGGAATTTCGCATATTGGTCTACCATGCTGGTTATGATTGTTGTGAATGCTTCGTAACTTACGAATACGCCGTGGCGTCCTGTGAGAAGGTAACCTTGGTACCAACCCTGGAGTGTGTGTTCTGAAAGCATTTCCATTACTCTTCCGTCCGGAGCCATGTGTTCGTCTGTGGATGAAAGTGGCCACATGTAGGCCCTATTTGTTTTTTCAAAAACTGCTGAAAGTTTGTTTGATTCGAGTTCGTCCGGACAAAGAAGTCGGAAGTTTTTCTTGTTTTCTCCAATAATGTCTCTGAATAACTTTCCCGCTTCGACCATGCTGGATCCTTGGAGTGCTCCTCGTTTTTTCACTTTTACCGCGTATTTTGAGAGGCGTGGGATTTTGAGTTTTTTGTATTGTGATCCTCCGATTGCGTGTTTGTTCATTCCAAGTCTGAGGTTTCCTTTTGGAACGAATTGCATGACTTCTTTTTTTGGTCTGCCTTTTTCGTCTACTAATTCGTTGATGCGGTAGCTCTTTAACCATTTGTTGATTGTTTTGAGAGCGTCCGGATCTTTGTTTGGGTGGCCGATTGGAATCCCGTGTGAGTGAAACGATCCTTCTACTGCGTGGCCGTGATATTTGCGAACTCCTTTCCATCCTTTTAAAGTTCGCAGGAGAATTACCGGCCATTTTGGCTTTAATGGTGGGGTTTTTGAGCTTCGTGCCTTTTTCTGGATTGCTCGGATTTTTTTGTAAGCCGATTCGGTTGCGGCAAGCATTTTCGCTTCTACGTTTGGTCCTTTTACTATTAATGGTTCGTATCCGTAACCTATGAATAGATGTGTAAGTTCTTCGTCACTCATTGTTCCGTAGAGTGTTGGGTTTGAGATTTTGTATCCGTTGATGTGGACGATTGGGAGAACCGCTCCCGATGTTTTTGGGTTTAGGAATTTGTTGCTGTGCCAAGCCGTCGCTATTGGTCCTGATTCTGATTCTCCATCTCCAACTGCGACCGCGGTGATGAGGTCCGGGTTGTCGAGGACTGAGCCGAATGCTGTTGAGAGACTATAACCGAGTTCTCCCCCTTCAAGTATTGAGCCGGGCACTGTGGGCGTCACGTGGCTTGGAAAAGGGCTGTGTGGCCAGCTGAAATCTTTTATGATGTTGCCCATTCCTTTCAGATTCACCGGGTATTTTTTGTAAAATTTATCTAGAGTTCCTTCTGCAAAAAGGTTTGCGAGTACGGCCGGAGCACCATGTCCCGGACCTGTGATGAAGAGCATTTTGCATTTATGTTTCGAAACCAAGTAGTTCATACTCGCATAAATGAAGTTTAATCCCGGGACTGTTCCCCAGTGCCCAAGGATTCTTGCTTTGAAATTTTCAGGTTTTAATTTTTCACGTAATAGGAAATTTTCTTTCAAATAAAGTTGTGCCGCACCAATGTAGTCGGTGTATCGAAGATATTTCTTCAACCACTGGACAGCTTTTTGATTTACTTTGGACATAAGAATGAAGTTTATAAAAGTTTTCTATGGAAAATTTTACCATAGATCAATTTATTCGTGAATGTGATGTCGATTCAGCTATTTTGTAAAGATGAATGAAATCACATTACTGATCCTGTTTGTTTCCGGATCAGATGAATATGCTGCGATTTCGTGGGTTCCCGGTGGTAATTCCGCCAATAGTGACGGCTGGATTTGAGTTACTCCATCTGCATCCGATATCACTACCGATGAGAATATTCTACTTTGGATTGTAACGTAAACTATGGCGTCTTTTTCTGCGGTCAATACTATTGATTCTTTTGCTTCACCCGCGAATAGATCTAAGTACTGATCTTTTTCAAAATTGTTTGCTTTGCTCGCGATTACTACAACTCCGTCTGTTACTGCTCCAAGTATTAACTTTTCTTTTGCTATTTCGATGGTCAGATCTTCGAGGGCTTCATCTGAATTTACTGTGAGGCTTGCCACTCCTGTTCCTTTGTCTCCGATCGCAAAGAGGTAATATTCTCCGTCCTCCAAGTCTTCTTGTACTTTTACGGATCCTTTGTAGCCGTCATCTATCGATGCTGTTCCTATTAATATTTCTTCCGATTGGGATTTTTCCATTATTACTACATCCACTGTGTCTCCTGCGATTGAGCAGACTCGGATTTCCGGTTTGCTTCCCGCTGTAACGTTATTCACACTTTGTACTATTGGCTTGCTCCAGTCGTTTACGTCGGCTACGTTTGGATCCGTTCCGCAGAAGAATTCTGCCGCTGTTGGGAGAATGTCGTTGTCAGGATTTGAGTCCGTTAGTGAAACGTTGAATCTTAAATTTACTACATCTGCTACATAATCGTTGTTGATGTCGAGATTTTGGGCGCCTACTTTTTCCGCTTCTTCTTCTATGAAGTTTTCCAATTCTCTGTCGCTGGAGAAGGTGATTGGAGTGCCTTCACTACTATAGGCTGTGAATTTTTCCATTTCTTCTATGTCGATGGATTCTGTTATTTCATTTACAACTTGAGGTGTTCCTCCGGATATTATTTCTCCTACCGATGGACCCGCCGGTGGACCTACTGTTGTGGCTTGTTGATCTTCTTGAGTTTCGTAACTTTCTATCAGCTCTGACATTATTTCCGGTTCAATGTATTCGATTTTTTCTTCCGGTTCTTCTATGGGTTCTTCTGCCGGAACCTGTTCTTCTGTGAAATAGTCGTAAACCGGTTCGACTACAAATTCTTTTACTGTTTCTATTACCGTGTTGGTTGGGAGTTCTTCGATGGCTTCTTCCGGAGTTGGAGCCGGCTCTTCAACTTCTTCTGCTTTTTCTTCAGTTGGTTCTTCTTCTGTAACCTCTTCCTCTTCCTCTTCCGCTTCCGCTTTTTCTTCCGATGTGTCCTTTTTGGCTTTTGACGACAGACCGCTAAGGAATGCCCCTACCGAGCTTCCTGAGGTTTCTACTGCCGGGGTTGGAGTGTCGTATGCGTAGGCTACGGTTTTTGTGGATGGAGTGGTTTGGTCTGTGGTGGCATCGTTTACCGTTAGTCTGAGACAATGAGTTCCATCTATATCGCCGATATTTGTGTTTGCGTCCCAGGTTGCTGAAACTGTATTTATCCCCTCAGATGTTGTGACACTTGTAATTTGATAGCCGGCTGAGTTGTCTACCGATGGGGTTCCTGAGCTGGCTGTCGCCGCTGAGACGTTTGCTTTGATCCATGGACCATCGCATGACCCATCATAGTCTGATTCGTATTCGAGTTTTGCTTGAAGCGTCTCTCTGTCTGGATCGTTGGCTGTGAATGAAACTGAAACTGTGTTTTCTCCTGAGTCTTGAGATGCTGAAGAAAGGGTTCCCGTTGGAACTGTTTGGCAACCTGTTAGCGCTCCGGTTGCTCCGACTGTGTAGGTGAGTGAGGCACAGGAGTCGTTGGTTGTAATGGTGTTGTCTCCGCTACTAGAGGTGTAGAGATCCGTTGTATTGCCGGTGAATGTAATTCCGGTTGTGTCTATTGTGTTGGATGCTGAAGTTCCGGCGAACGAAATTCCGTATGCACTGTTTTGGATTGTTGAGCTGGAAAATGTGTTGCTGTCACTGCTTGCAATGTATAGGTTTCCGTTGGGGGAAACTCTAATTGCCGGAGTTGCCGGAATTGTTTGGTAGCCCGATGTTATTACTGTTGGAGCAATTGTTGGACAATTTGTTGCGTCAACTGTTGGGACTGTGTAACCGTATGCTCCATTTGCGTATACATATACATCATCTGCCCAGCAGTCAACGGTCCAAGTACCCCCCAGAGCTGTTAATTCCTCTAAGGCCTCTGTGCTTGATGGGTACTCGTTGTCATCCCAGTATAGTGAATAATAAAGGCTTCCGTTATTTGCCAACCCAAGGTTCCATGTTTGCGGCGTACCGTCAATATTAGAAGTAATAGCTTCATCGTTTTCATCTACGGTTAAATAGTCTGCGTTTACTCCGGTTTTTGCGTGGAACATTAATATTACACTGCCGGCAGTATAGTTTGTACCGTTATATTCATATGGGTGATAGGTCTTTGTGTATGCTGTTGTCGTGCTCGTAATGCCACTGAGTATTAGATCTGTGAAAGTGTTGCTGTTTGAGCCGGTTGAGAGGAGTAGTGCCGCGGTGTCAGTAGCATCGGCAGTTACTGTAAATCCGGAAATTGTTGAATCATCTACATTTACGAGAAAAAGTGCGGGATCGGAATTTATTCCTGCTGAGTTAATTGTGGTTGATCCACTACCTGCACCAATTAGGTCTACTGTTTTTGTGTTGAATCCTATTTGTTCGGCATATGTTCCCGCGGCTACGTCGACCGAACCCCCAGTACTGCAGGTTGTGCCCAGAGCAGTGTCTATATCATTGAAATCGACAGTTGAATAGTCAATATCACCGTCATCATCTACTTCAATATGGACTTTGCCATCCCCTTCTGCACTCCTACGTACTGCACTATATGCTCCGATATCCGTAGTTCCGTTCACATCTAAATAGCAACTCCCATCAAATGGGTTCATATCGTCAGCCGTACTCGGCCTAGCTACTTCTTCCGTCATCATTCCGGGATTCATTGTGTATCTATTTGTGGCAGTTGTTGATATTTCAGAGCTGTATGTTCCACTTTCGCTAATAAAATCTGTGGTGTTGTAATAACCGTTATAATTATCCGTAATCGTTATCGTACTGTCATCATGGTCCTTTGCAATGTACATTCCTTCTACAATGGTTCCACTTATTTCTGCGAGTGAATAGAATATATTGTATTCAGCGGTTAAGACTACTGCGTTTGATGTATTATAATCCCCACCGGAGATTGCTCTACAGTCGCTTCCACAAGTGCCGCTTAATTTTATAGTGTTGTTTTGTACAGTTGCGGTTAACGGTCCGAATTCAGAGATTAGGGATATACCTGCGTATGAGCCCTCTGAAGTTGATGGCAAGCTTATATAGTTTCCCGATATAGTAATGGCGGCGGCTGAGTTTGCACTAATCATATTGCCTGTGGATGAACTTCCGGGATCAGTAGAGAACGCAATAGTATTGTTTGTGATTGTGTTTCCTGTTCCTACGGGGTTTCCACTTGTACCGACTATCGCAATCATATTGTAGTTGGCTCTAGTTCCAACGAGGTTGGTCACAGTGTTGCTGTTTATTGTGGTATCTGAGGTCATACCTTCAATAGATATTCCCTGTCGCGCTGTGCCTTTATATCTTATCTCAAATGTATTGTTGGAGATGTTTGTGCCATCTATTCCCCCATTTATCCATACTCCGTTTAGTGCGTAATTGCCTGTAACCGTTAGATTATCGGCGGCATCACCTGTTGTTGTAAAAAATGTAGCTCCTGCAGTATCTATCGCATTGCTGTTGAGGGTAGCGTCGCTGGCAGACACCCTAATTTCTACCTTATCCAGCTCGCAGTTTTCTATGGTTACATTTGAATCGGTTACTAAAATTACGTCAGAGTTACTTATGTTTCCTAGTGTCTCTACATCTCCGCAGTCGATTTCTACACTTTTGCCTACGGTTAGGGGGAATGATTCCCCTGTTTCCACATAGCCAGACTGCACATCGATTACGTCAGAGTTGCCATCTGTTGCCGCAGCGATTGCGGCTGTGACTGTGGAGTACGTACATGTCCCCGGCACATCAGCACAAACCGTAAGAGTTGCGGCGTTGGCTGAATTTTGTGAATGAAATGCACCAATGTATATCAATGCAGAAAAGAATATTATGCTAAATATTCCGAGTGAGAAAATTCTGATTTTCATAATTAGTAATTTTATAGAGAAATAGCGATCTTTACTTTATACTATTTTGTGTTTGAATTCAATCACTTAATATTTTGCAGATGTTCTTAAAAAAAGTGAAAAAACCGATCGTGGGGTTGGCGCCGATGGATGGCGTTACTGATGCTGTATTTCGATATATGGTTTGTCTGCATAGTCGGCCGTCTTTCGTGATGACGGAGTTTGTGAATGTGGATGGGTTGGCGCGCGGAGCGGTGAAGAAGATTCCGGCGTTTATTTTTGATGAAATTGAACGCCCGATTGTGGCTCAGATTTTTGGGGTGGAGGTGGATAGTTTTTACAAGGCGGCTGTTTTGGTATGTGCTTTGGGATTTGACGGGGTGGATATAAATATGGGCTGTCCCGCGAAGAAGGTTGAAAAGAAAGGCTCGGGGGCCGGTCTGATAAAGACCCCCGAATTGGCGAAAGATATTATTTGGGCTGTGAAGAGGGGTGTGAACGACTGGGAGAATGGTGTTAGTTTGGAAGAGGCGGGCGTACATAGTAAGGTGATCTCGGAGTGCAAGGTGGTTCACCCCGCCTATGGCGGGGGGTCTTCGATTGGCAAGCGCGTTAAGATTCCGGTTTCTGTGAAGACGAGGATTGGCTATGACAAGCCGGTGACGGAGGAATGGATCCCTATTCTACTTGAAGCCGGAGTGGATGCTGTGAGTTTGCATGGGCGGACATTGAAGCAGATGTATGGTGGGGAGGCGGACTGGGATGAGATCGCGAAGGCGGCTTTGATATGCAGGAAGGCGGGGGTAATGATAATAGGAAACGGTGATGTGAAGTCCATGGATGACGCCGAGACAAAGATTCATGAATATGGAGTTGATGGTGTGATGGCCGGAAGAGCCGTGATGGGAAATCCATGGTTTTTTGGAGGTGATGAGCCTAGAGTCGAGGACCGAATTCAAGCCGCAAAAGATCATTTGAAATATTTTGAGAAATTTTTGGGAAAACATTTGGCTTATCACACTGTGAAGAAACACCTGGGTTGGTACTTGAAAGGATTTGATGGGGCGAGGGA
>JAACEU010000064.1 GCA_011682355.1 Nitrospirota bacterium
AGCAGACCTTCTAACTTGTTGGTTTTAATGGGTGGAACAAATGATTTGTATTTTGGGGCAGATGCTACTACCACTTACAACAGTATTGTTTCATATCTACAAGGCAGAAAGACAGCTGGGTTTGAAGTAATTGTGACCACCATACTTCCAAGATCAGGTGGCGCAACACCTTTGTCTTTCGAAGCTGATAGACAAACAGTCAATAGCCTTATTCGAGCCAATTGGTCAACCTTTGCCGATGGCATTTCAGATGTTGCATTAGATTCACGTATAGGTGACGAAGGGGACGAATTAGATACCACATATTACGCATCAGATAAAGTCCATATGGCCAATACCGGTTATGGTATTGTCGCAAGTTATGCCACAGCGGCAATCAAGCAAATTATAGATCCAATTGCCGTTAGTAATATTTCTGTTACACCGTCAACAACAACGGCTACTGTCACATGGACAACTAATCAAACCGGCTCAACGCAGGTTGATTATGGTCTAACGGATTCCTACGGATCGTCTACGGCAGAGGCAGATACTGACACTCGAGTATTAAGCCATAGCGATACCCTCTCTAATCTAGTAGCTAATACAACTTATCATTTCCAGACAGCTTCAAACGATTTAAACAGTAACCAAGTTTTATCAACAGATCAAAGTTTTACAACTTTAGCTGATACCCCAACTAATATAGTTTCAACTTCTCAATCCGCAATACAAATTGGTGTTTCGGTGGATATTTTTACAAACTATTCCGTCGGATCGTCGGGGTATTACTTTGAGAATATCACTAACGGATCAAATTCGGGCTGGATACAAACTAATTCATGGCAAAATGCCGGATTGGCATGCGACCATACATATAGCTATTCAGTTAAATATCGCAATGGTGACGGGACCGAAACCTCTTCAATATCCACAGCTGTATCTACAAGCGGTTGCGAAAGTGGCTTTCTGTCATATTTGTATAATTCGTCATCAACTACAACAGTTGAGAGTGATACAGTTGATAGTGATTCTGATTCCGTATCGCAAGAAATAAACCTGAGAACAGCTCCGATATTTGAAGATATCTCCGATCATTGGGCAGAAGATTTCGTTGAGGATCTATATGAAAGAGGTGTTGTTTCTGGCTATGATGAATTTCATTTCGGTCCAGAAAATAATATTTCGAGAGCAGAGCTTACCAAAATTGCCATTGAAGCATTTGGGATTTCTTTGAGTGATGAAGGAGGCGGAAGATTTCCGGACGTACCGGAAAACGAATGGTATGCTCCATATGTTCAAACTGCATACCTGAGAAATATCATTGAAGGGTATGCTGATGGAACTTTTGGTCCAAATGAGAATGTAACCAGAGCAGAAGCTTTAAGAATTCTATTTGATGCCGCCGGTGTAGATGTGAAAACCGACTATGCTGCCGGATTCCCTGATGTATCAGCTGGTGCATGGTATGCGTCTTACGTAAATTACGCCGCTGAGAATGGAATTGTTAGCGGATACTCTGATGGAACTTTTGGTCCGAATGAAAAGTTGACGAGGGCTCAAGTTTCAAAAATCGTATCATTAATGATTGGTCTATATATTGATTAGGAGGCTAAGTTGGCAATATTTTCTATTCATCTAAATTTCACCGCAAGCACAAACAACAAATCCGAAAGCCTGTTCAGGTATTTCAAAATCACATCGCTCCCGTGAACGTGAACGTCCTCCTCCGCAAAATACCTCACCGCCACTCTTTCCACTCTCCGACAAACCGACCTGGCAATATGAAATCTTGCAGAAGCTTCACAAGTCCCCGGCTTCACAAAACCCTTCAGCTCTGCCACAGCACCCCCATACTTCTTCATCACGCCCTCTAACCACTCAACATCAGCCTCCCCGAACTCGTGAATTTTCCCTTTATGACAGCCAACAACAGCCATCATTTTTCCAATATCATCTTGAGCTTTATCGATCATTCCACACACCAATTTCCCTCCACGCACTCCCCCAATAAACCGACACCACCCCAAAAAAGTCTGCAGCTCGTCCAATTCACCCAAAACCTCAACCACAAACGAGCCCTTCGAAACTCGCGAACCCCCAAACAAAGACGTTTCCCCCTTGTCCCCAGTTTTAGTAGTAATTTTCATAATCCGATTATATAATACTCTGGAGACCACCTCAAACTGATAACTCAACCCCATGCCCACAAAATCCACCACAAAAACCGAAATAACCCTCGCAAAAGAAGTAAAAGAACTCACAAAAGAAGTCAAAAAACTCAAAAAACTCGAATTCATCAAAATCCTAAAACGCCCATGGAAATACATGTGGATGTCGTTCCTTCACGGTTTAATGGTCGGTTTCGGATGGGTTATCGGAGCATCGGTACTGGTAGCTCTACTCATTTATCTGTTGGCCCAAATCCAATTCGTCCCATACCTCGGCGACTTCGTGACAGACGTTATAGAGGAAGTAAAAAGCATTCAACCGCTGGTAGAAGACAAAATCCAGAACGGGACAGAGGATCTGATCCTTGAAGTTCCAGAACCGGTTGAAACCTCAACCCCAACCAAGTAAGATAAGCTGGTAGCAAAGGCTCGCAAGAGTCAGTTCCCCCCGCCTTGGCGGGGCAGGGTCGGGACAGCGAGAGTACCACGTCCCATTAACATTCAAATAATGAGAAAAGCAGGAGAAAGATTTCTATTTTGGCTCGTCGTCGTGATCGTCCTGGTCGGCGCTCTTTATGGCGTTTATAGAGCCGTTAGTACACCGGAAGAAATCCCATTACCAAACGAATTAACAGGAGAAGATTGGATAAAAGGAAACCCGGACGCAGAAGTTGTGCTGATAGAATACAGCGATTTCCAGTGCCCGGCTTGCGCCAGTTTTTATGTAATAGTAGAAGAGATTTTGGATGAATTTGGAAGTCACATGCAATTCGCTTACAGACATTTTCCGCTAAAATCCATTCATGATAAAGCCTCGCTGGCGGGCCAAGCGGCAGAAGCGGCAGGGCTCCAGGGTAAGTTTTGGGAAATGTACGCAGAGATTTTTGAGAATCAAGCGATGTGGAAACAGTTATCTGTTAACGACGCAGAAAACTACTTTACCAAATATGCCGCAAATCTCGACCTCGACCAAAAGCAATTCATAGAAGACCTAAACTCAAGCAAAGTAGAGAACCTGGTAGAAGCAGAATTTAAGAGCGCACGAGAAGGAGGACTCAACTCAACACCAACTTTTTTCCTTAATGGAGAAAAAATAGAAAACCCAAAAGACTTACAAGAATTTAGAACATTAATCAGAAACGCAATTGAGCAAACTAATACCTAAATGGCTAATCTGGGCAATAGTAGCAGTCGCATTCTTGGGATTCATAGATGCGTCATATCTGACGTTAGTCCACTACATGGGAGCAGAGCTCGGATGTACAGAATGGGGCAGTTGTAATGAAGTGACCACCAGCGAATATTCAGTAATTTTTGGAATACCAATGGCTCTAATGGGTGCGCTGTATTACCTCGCAGTATTAATCCTCGCCCTCGTCTACATCGACACAAAATGGAAATTCCCGCTCAAATTAATTCCAATCGCAACAACGTTCGGATTTCTATTTTCTCTAGGGCTCATCTATCTTCAACTTTTCGTCATACACGCAATCTGCCTCTACTGTATGTTTTCAGCAGGAACTTCTACAATTCTATTTATTTTGAGTATGATCTATTTGTTTACGCGTCCCAGTGAACAGGTGGATAAGCTACAGGTATGAGGATTAATTATTAATTTTTTCCTTTATTTAACTTTGGGAAATAGAATATAAAATAAACTGCCGCGATCAATACGGGAGCAATGCTCAACACTTGTCCCATTGATAATGGGAAAGATTCCGGCAATGCGTGTAAATCTTTCCAAAATTCAACAACAAATCTACCTATAAAATAAAGCCCCATATACAGGAACAAGAAGAATCCATCAGTAGATTTTTTGTAATATTTCTTATAAAGAACTATCAAAACCACGAATATCGATAAATTCATCAAAGATGAATAAAGCTGAACAGGATGTCGGGCAAAGTTCTCTCCCAACTGTACAAAAGTCACTCCAACCGCAGAATCGGTAGGGATTCCCACTATTTCCGAATTAACAAAATTCCCTAACCTCACAAAAGTCGCGACCAGAGGAAAAGCCACAACCAGCGCATCTGCATATTTGAAAAATTTTACTTTATGAACAGCTATCCATACCAAATACGCCACAAAAACCCCTATCGCCGCACCATGACTCGCCAATCCACCATTCCAAACCTGCAAAATTTCCAAAGGGTTTTTCCAAAAATAATCAAAATCATAAAAAACTATATGCCCCAACCTCGCACCGACCACCAGTCCAATAAACAGATAAATTCCCACACTGTCCAAATCCTCAAGCTTATATTTCTGCTCCTTATAAATAGATCGCAAAACGAAATAAGCCAAAACGACCCCAATCACAAACAGCAACCCGTACCAATAAATAGTCAGAGGGCCGACAGAAAAGAACTCCGGGGAAATATTATGGGTAAACATATAAATTTTATAAC
>JAACEU010000065.1 GCA_011682355.1 Nitrospirota bacterium
ACGGCTTTAACTGCTTTTTAAAATGATTTGAAAATAAAAATTTGTGCATTTATATATCTGCTAATTGTTCTTCGATGGATGGTAAATCTTTTCCGCCATACTTCTTGATGAATTTTTTCGCAAAATCATCCATCTCTCTTTCAAAAAGTTCATCCTGGCTAAGGGTATTTTTTGTACTGTTAATGAAAGACATTGCCGCGAATCGGAAAAACTCCGCCTTTGAGGCAAACCCCTGCTCCTCTATAACTTTTTGAATTTTCTTTTCCAATGGCGTAGCAATAGTGAAATTTACGATCGACATATACATGAGATTTATATAATATACATACATATTCTATATTGATTTCATATATATGTCAAGATTCGCTTATACCATAACGAGCAAACATTAAAAACTTATTAAATTTTCATAAACATTTTCCGAGGGCCTGGTGGAGCCGACGAGATTTGAACTCGCATCTCTCGGGTGACAGGCCAGAGCATTTTACCGTTAAACTACAGCCCCTAGTTCCACCAAGCCCTCGGATTATACAGAAAAACTCCTCCTAACGGAAGAGTTTCTGTGTCACCCGAGAAGCTGTAATAAAACAGAACTCTGGCTCGCACATATATAATATCAAAATGACGCAAAAACGCAAGCAAAAGTCTTGATTTTTAGGTTTGAAAAGAGCGAAAACCACTCCCACTCCAACATATCGAAAATCAAGCACAAAAACTGTGTTTAAACACAGTTTTCCACCTCAAACCGCCAACCCGAGGAAACTCACGGCAAGTAATATCGGTTTTAGTATTGCTATTTTCTGAATTACGGATTATTATATTTACAGTAATGCATATTTAAAAACTGAAAATTATGGATGAAACAATTTTATCGCTTTCCGAGAGGGGGCAGATCACGATTCCGCAAAAAATCCGCGGAAAGTTTTTGGTTAAACATTTTATTTGTAAAATTGAAGGAAACGATATTATTCTTAAGCCTTTGCAGACTCGGGAGGAGTTTGTGCAGGAACTGGAAATTGCCAAAAAAGACTGGAAGGAAAAGGGCGGTTTAACTCTGGATCAGATTAAAAATAAATATAAGATTTAAATGTCTAAAAAATATGAATTTCAGTTCTCCGGAAATGCTGAAAAAAACTTTGCATCTCTCGAGAATGACGTTAAAAAGAGAATTTTAAAAAAATTGGTGTATTTCGAGAAAGTCGAAGAACCTCTTTCATTCGCGAAGAAATTAACAGGGCTTGAAGATAATTTTTCTTTTAGAATAGGGAACTACAGAGTGATAGTTTCGCCACAGGACAAAAAAACATTAGTAATTCTTGTGATTTTAAAAATCGGACATCGAAGAGAGGTATACAACTTCAATTAGAGACGCCACAAAACCTTGCTTTTTTCCCTCATTTTGCTATTATACACATGAAAAAGGCTTTCGGCCCGTGGTTTATATACCACAGCTAGCGGGAGGTCTTTTTTTCTTATCGGTCAGGAAATACCGAGATGAGATATTTTTGCCCGTTACGTTTATTTTCCTTAATTTGTACAAAAAAGATTTCTTTGTTCGGGATTACGCCGACGAATCTATGAAGAATTTCAGATGATTTATTCGGATTTTCTTTAGAAGTGGGTTCCAGACTGGAATTCCGTATCAATTCAAGAGCACATGGATAAAATTTTATACGCCTCATCAAGTCCACGAAATTTCTCTTCTCAAATAAATGGCTCCAGAATAAATCAAGAAAGATTTTATCTTTTTTAAAATAAGCGGAACGAACATATGGTTTTCTTTTTGTTCGTTTTTTGATTTGTTGATAAAACTTGAAAGCCTTTTTTCGCACTTCGCGAAAGTTTGTCCCCGGTAACTTTTCGGACTTCACTCTGTACGCTTTTACAATTTTCATGAACTATCTTAAATAAATAAGATTATTTCAAGCAAACATTAAATAATCATTAAATTTCCCTAAACTTTTTCTAGCGCTACATGCAGTTTAATGTTAAAATCACAATGATGAAAAAAAATCTGCGTCACATCTTGATTGGGGTAGTGATAATATTACTCGGTACGCTCAGCGCACTGGTAATCGCGGATACAGTGAATCAGGAAAAACAAATTTTGGTGGATGGGGATATGGAGACGGCGGGGGTGGCGAGTTGGACGGTAGTAAATAATGCTACGCTCACAAAAGAAGCAGGAGCAGCGGAGGAAGGAAGTCAAGTATTGAGAGTGACTTACAATGCTCAAAGTTATCCAGCTGCAAGTCAAACAATAACTATTGGAACAACATATAGAGCGACTGGTTGGGCTAGAGGTGACGGCGCGAATGGTGTTCCGTATTTTCAAGATAGTGGTATAGCAAATCCATGGGCTGGGACGAATTCGACATCATGGCAATATTTTGATGTCACGTTTACTGCGCAAGGGACACAAGCAAGGTTGTTGGATCAGGCAACGGTTGCAGGCTACGCAGAATTCGACGACATCCTTATCACCGAACTCACTCCACCTATCGTAAACAACGAAGATGAGATTTTGGTGGACGGCGACATGGAGGAGGACGGGACAGACATCCCGTTTATGAAGAAATTCGATCTGACACAGGCGGCAAACATCACGGCTGACAGCGGTGTTATCACAGGAGCCCTCACATATACCTGCGCGGGCGCGGATTTTGACGGAACGAATGATTACGTCACTTACACAATCCCAAGCACATTATTTTCAACGAGTCCGAGTATAAGTATCGTTGCGGAATTTACACCGGATTTTGCTTACGATGCAAACGCTGATTATTTTATATACGACTCTACGGACAGCAATAGATATATTGCATGGAAAAGATCAAATGCTGCTAGCAACTCTCTTGGAATATATTTGGGAAACATTTTTGTTGTAGATATACCTTCAGCAACTTATTCGGCTTATTGGAACGCTAACGCAAGAAATGTTTTAGTAGTCAGTGGAACATCAGGTGATACAGATGTCTGGCTTAACGGAACTCAAATAGTAACTAATGATAATTCAGCATGGACGCCAACAGCTCCTACAAGTTTTTACGCAGGAGCTACTTTTGCTGGAAGCAATAAATTCGACGGCGAAATCCACGCCATTTCAATCTACAGCGGCCTTCTGGACGGCACCGACGCCACAAACCTCTACAACTCCGTGGATACAAGCAATTGGTCGGTTACGACTGGCTGTGTAAGCAAACAGCTTGGAGGTGCTGAGAATGAAGGCTCTCAAGTGGTGCGGGTAACTTATAATTCGGGAACAGACCCTTATATCGCACAAGACGCAGGGGCCGTAGTAGGGGACACATACAGGCTTACGGGTTGGTTTAGGGGCGATGGAACAGCAAATCCGCAAATGCACACAGGAGGGGCGGTTATAAAAACTGGAACAAATAGTACGTCTTGGCAATATTTTGATGAATTATATACAGCGCAATATGGTTCCATCTTTATGATGTGCAGAAACGGGTCAGCCGTTAATTTTTGTGAACTTGACGACCTCCTCCTCACCGCATCCACCCCACCGATGGTGAATGATTACAAGGAGTTACTTGTGGATGGCGATATGGAAAATGCGGGGGTGGCGAGTTGGATACAAAGTGTGGCAGGTACAATAACAAAAGAAACTGGTGCCGTAGAGGATGGTACTCAAGTTTTAAGAATTGCTTACCTATCAACACCAAATCCTCAATATTATCAAGTTCCTTTAACAGTTGGTAAAACTTATCGAGTTACAGGCTGGGCAAGAGGTGATGGAACGGCAAGCCCACGAATATTAGACGGCACTGCATCAATAAATTGGGCAGGTACAACCTCATCATCGTGGCAATATTTTGACGTTACTGGTGTTGCAACTACAACAAGTCTTATTCTTAGAACAATGACCACAGGTGCAAGTTACGCAGAATTCGACGACGTCCTCGTCACCGAAGTCGAGCCACAATTATAACAACCACGGCCAGTTACTTGTGGATGGAGATCCGGGACTCCTTTGCTTATCTCTCTCCATAACCTAAGCGAAACAAATTCACCATGTCACAAATCAAGCACAAAAACTGTGTTTAAACACAGTTTTCAAACTGACCTGTCCGGCCGCCAGGTGGAACTTATGGCACTACCACCCGCCCCGATTAGCGGTCTCATTACAAATCTCCCACACAAAAACTTGTTTTTTTCTCTTATTTTGTTATTATGTTTGTGGAAAAGACTTTCGGCCCGTGGTTTATATACCACACTAAGCGGAAGGTCTTTTTTCTTATCTGTCCGGAAATATCGAAATAAGATATTTTTGGCCCGTTTGTTTATTCTCTTTAATTTGAACATAAAATATTTCATGATTTTTCGTCATGCCTGTGAAACGGTGAAGTATTTCACCGGGTTTATTAGGATTCTCTTTAGATTTAGGTTCGATTTTACTGTGAGATACAAGTTCTATGGCCGCCTTAAAGTATTTCAGCCTTCTCATTCTGTCCTGCCATTTTTGTTTATCAAAAAGGTGGTGCCAAAATATAGCC
>JAACEU010000004.1 GCA_011682355.1 Nitrospirota bacterium
TGATATCAAGAACATCGAGCTCATTTAACTGAACATTTATAGATTCGATTTTGAAAAGCCTTGCGTTTTGCTCAACACCCTCCAAAAAAGTCACCAAATCCGTGTAATTCCCCTCAAAACTGGCATTGATTCGTAGCGCATCCACCCCATCATAAGCAGAATTCCCTTCTCCAAAACTCAAAGATCTAAGCTCAATATCGTATGTGTCAGTAATTTGGATAATATCTCTAATCACTTCATCCTGCTTCATTGTAGAAGGAATAGCCCGCAAACTTTCAAGTTTTTGTACTTCCGTTGCAATACCCAGCTCCTCTTCCGCATTTTCAAATCCATCAATTTCGCTCTTGATTGATTCTATTTCCGCCTCTTTAGAAGTAATATCCGCTTCCATTGCAGAAACATCTACCACTAAAGATTTCGTATAGAAAAGATATCCAACAATTGCAATCAAAATCAAGAATATCCCTATAAGAGTTCCGGCTCTGGACGGAGCCCTGAACGCAATATCACTTTTTTTAATTTCATCAGCCATATTAAATTGTATTTAAATATTAATAATTAACGTAAAACAGCTTCACCTTCTTCTTCCACCACATCATCTTCAAGCAACGCCAAAGGATCTGCCTCCACATATGTTGCCCCAAATAAGAAAGTAAGGATTTCCTCGCCATCTTCATTAGTTCCACCGGAAATTGAAGGAACAAAACTTCCTACAAACGAAGAACTTTCTTCGAAAGCTTTAATCAAATCCGCAACATCAAAATATGGATCTTTCCTATCAGGATAGGTCTTCACATTCATATTAATATCATTTGAAGTTGAACCGGAATAAGAAAGAATCTCCACGATTGAAAGCCCATTATCGGTTGGAATAGTTTTTCGGATAGTCTTAATAACTTTCGACCACTGAATCATATCGCCCTCCAAATCAGAAAGCGTCCGCTTCGCGTTTATGGCTTCCAAAAGATCTTTACTCTCAAACTGAAGGATCTTGTTTTGATACTCAGTCAAAGTAGCTTCAACTCGTTTCAGATCATCCGCATTAGCGGCTTTTTTCCAAAAAGTATATCCGGTGTATACACCTACTCCCAGAACAACAATAATCCCGAGAATAAGTAATGTAGAAGTTCTTTTCATAATATTTGTTTTTATTTTTTATTCCCTATATTTTACCAGAAAAAAGCCCTTCCGTAAAGGGTTGTATAATAAGACTAAAGCCCGTATACAAAAACTATGAAAAAAATTAATGAACCCTTCACCTGTAAAAATTGTGGTGAAAAGAACCCAAAAGTTGAAAAATCTTGCAGAAATCATTGTCGAAAGTGTCTTTATTCCCTTCATGTAGACAAAAACACGCCCGGAGACAGAGAATCTTCCTGCAAATCACTCATGGAACCGTCACAAACAGCTCAAACCGGCAAAAAAGGATGGATCATCTATCATAAATGCACAAAATGCGGCAAAATAATCCCAAACAAAGTCGCGGATGACGATAATTTCGAGAAAATTATAGAACTCTCACAACCAACAAAATGAATCCACAAGAAGCCAAAAAATTAGAGAAAAAAATCCACGAAATTTTTACCAAATATCTATCAAAAAATGACACTGTAATTGCAGGAATTTCAGGTGGTCCGGATTCCATCTTTTTACTGAAGTTTTTGGCCGAATTACCTCTCAAAATCCATGTCGCCCACCTAAACCATCAATTGCGAAAAGAAAGCGGAAACGACGAAAAATTCGTCAAAGATTTTACCCAAAAAACTTCGCCAAATATTTTGTTCCATTCCAAGTCCGTAGACATCAAAAAAATTAGCAAAAAATCCAAAAAAGGAATCGAAGAAACCGGACGAACCGAAAGATACAAATTTTTCAACCAACTCGCAAAAAAACACAACGCCACGTTCATCATCACTGCACACCACGCAGATGACAATTTGGAAACGATTATCCTAAACCTCACAAGAGGAGCAACCCTCCAAGGCCTAACAGGCATGAAAACATTAGACAAAAACCTCCTCCGTCCCCTTTTACCTATTACAAAAGCACAAATTCAGGACTACCTAAAATTCAAGAAAACTCCATATTTAACGGACAAATCCAACCTCACAGACGACTACAACAGAAACCTAATCCGAAACCGTGCAATCCCACACCTCAAAAAAATCAATCCAAATATCGCACTCACAACCGCAAAAAACACCGAAAACCTCAGAGAAATCCAAGACTATCTCACCACCCAAGCCCAAAACTGGCTCAAACGCCACAACACAACAAACAAATTACCATCCAAATCCCTAGCAAAACTTCACCCGGCCCTCCAAAAAACAATCATCCGCGAACTCTACAAATTCCTAACCGGCGACACAAAAAACCTCGAAAACACTCACGTCGACGAAATTCTCCACCTCATCAACCAAAACATTGGCAACAAACAAAAAAAATTCGGAAAACTCCTCGCAACGCTAAAAAACGGCACAATCACTATTGAAAAATTATAAATTTTAGTCCACTATTAAGGACGTTAAAAATCTAAACAAAATCTTTTACTATGCCCGCATTACAAAGACCCCCAAAAAGAAGAAACACCTTTATTTACCTTATTATAGTCGCACTAATCGCCGCCGCACTCGCGATGATGTTTAATTCAGGTCAACAAGCAACAACCGAAATCTCTCTAAATACATTTGTAGAAAAAGCCCAATCCGGAGAAATCCACAAAGTGGAAGTCTCAGATAACCGCATCAACATCGAACTCGTTGACGGCAGCAAACTTTACACGTTCAAAGAAGTCGGATCCAGCATCTACGAAATCCTCGAAAAATCCGGCGCCGACGAAGACGTAATCTTGGCACTCCCTATTACTATAGTAGATACCGAATCGGGTAAATTTTGGACCGACCTCCTCATCGGAATAGTTCCATTCTTATTAATAATCGCATTTTTTGTTTTCATGATGCGATCAGCTCAATCCAGCAACAACCAAGCCATGTCTTTCGGAAAAAGCAAAGCCAAGGTTTACGACAAAGGAAAACAAAAGACCACCTTCGACGACGTCGCGGGCTGTGAAGAAGCAAAAGACGAACTGGAAGAAATCGTAGACTTTCTGAAAAAACCACAAAAATACACAAGCATTGGTGCAAAAATTCCAAAAGGAGTTATGCTTGTTGGAGCCCCGGGGACAGGTAAAACCCTACTTGCCAGAGCAATCGCCGGAGAAGCTGACGTACCATTCTTTTCAATATCAGGTTCAGAATTTGTAGAAATGTTCGTAGGCGTAGGTGCTTCCAGAGTACGAGACCTTTTTACCAGAGCAAAACGAAACGCACCTTGTATCATCTTCGTCGACGAAATTGATGCGGTAGGAAGACACAGAGGTGCCGGAATGGGAGGCGGACATGATGAAAGAGAGCAAACATTAAACCAAATTCTTACAGAAATGGACGGATTTGAAACCGGTACAAACGTCATCGTAATCGCAGCCACAAACCGACCGGACATCCTGGATCCCGCATTGCTTAGACCGGGAAGATTCGACAGAAGAGTCGTCGTAGACATGCCGGATTCAAAAGCAAGAGAAGGAATACTAAAAGTCCACACAAGAAATAAACCATTGGCAAAAACAGTTAATTTAGACAAAATTGCGCGCTCAACACCGGGATTCACCGGTGCCGACATCGAAAATTTAGCAAACGAAGCGGCAATCCTAACCGCAAAACACAACAAGAAAACTATTGGGATGAAAGAGCTCGAAAAATCTATCGAAAAAGTCGTAATGGGACCGGAAAGAAAATCCAGAGTTCTCAGCAAAAAAGAAAAAAAAATTACTGCATATCACGAAATAGGACACGCAGTTGTCGGACATATGCTCCCAAACTGTGACCCGGTCCACAAAGTTTCAGTAATCTCTCGCGGAATGGCACTCGGAGTCACTTGGTTCCTCCCGGAAGAAGACAAACACTTAACATCCAAAAGCAAATTCGAAGACGAAATTTGTTCACTCCTCGGTGGTTACACATCAGAACAAGTATTCTTTGGAGAAATGACCACAGGAGCTTCAAACGACCTTCAGAGAGCTACAAAATTGGCCCACAACATGGTTACAAAATTCGGAATGAGCGACTTGGGACCAATTATTTTTGGAAATCCGAATGATGAAGTATTCCTGGGAAAAGATTTCGGACACGTAAAAAATTATTCCGAAGAATCAGCCTCAAAAATTGACTTATTGGTTAAGAGAATTTTGGATAAATCACACAAGAGAACCGAAGAAATAATCAAGAAAAACAAAAAATTAATCGACACAATTGCAACCGACCTTATCAAAAAAGAAACCCTAACAGGTGAAGAATTCAAAAAGTACTTTAAAAACACAAAAGTGCCTAAAAAGACAAAAACATGAAAAACTCAAGCATAAAAATTCATCCGCTTCCTCAAGGAGACAAAAAACCTCTAAAATGTGAGGTTGGTCAACTTTCTCTCGACATCTACCACACAAACAAAGAGATCGTAATTCTTGCTCCAATCGCCGGAGTTAATAAAAGCGACATAAAAATATCAGTCACAGATGACGTTCTGGTTATAAGAGGAGAAAGAGAATCAATCGAAAAAGTTGAAGAGGATGCATACTATACTCGAGAATGTTTCTGGGGAAATTTTGCCAGATCCATAGTCCTCCCACTCGAAGCAAACGCAAAAAAAATCACAGCTACATTCGAAAAAAACGTCCTGGAAATCCGCATTCCTAAAGAAAAACTCGAACACACAAAGATTATCAAAATTAAAGCATGAAGAAGATTCAACTCGCAGTAATACCGGCGGCAGGACTAGGAACAAGGTTTTTCCCCATAACAAAATCCATCGCAAAAGAGATGCTACCTATAGTAGACAAACCTTGCATCCAATATTTAGTCGAAGAAGCGGTAAAAAGCGGAATTAAAGAAATAATAATTATTACGGGAAAAGAAAAACATTCAATCAAAGATTATTTCACACCAAACAAAGTCTTAATCAAAGAACTTAAAGAAAAAGGAAAAACCGCCCTCATCAAAAACCTCGAAAAGATCGAAAAAATGGCCAAGATCACATTTGTAAACCAAGACAAACCGCTTGGAGACGGCCACGCGCTCCTTTGTGCAAAGAAAGAAATCGGCAAAAGACCATTTGCCGTCCTCTTCGGTGACGACATCTACGACAGCCGAACTCCGGCACTCAAACAACTCATCACCCAATACGAAAAATTAAACACTCCTATAATAGGACTCATAAAAATAAACAAAAAAGACAGTAAAAAATATGGAATGATCGTCCCGAAAAAATCTTCCACGCAACTCCACAAAATAAAATCACTAGTAGAAAAACCGACAAAAGCCCCATCAAATCTCGCTATAATAGGTAAATACATCGTCACAAAAGAACTCTTTGACGATCTAAAAGCAGCAGATGCAAAAGAAAAAGGCGAACTCCGCCTCATCGACGGAATGATCCGCCACCTCGCACACTCCCCCATCCACGGCTACGAAATCTCCGGCAAACGCTTCGACACCGGCGACAAAAAAGGTTACCTGGATGCGGTCATACACTTTGCCAAAACTTAGAGCTTGAAAAATTTTTCAATTTGGTATACAATACCTAGATCGAAAAATTCAAAAACAAAAAATAAAAATGTCAGAAGAAACAAAAACTACAAATCCTCTAATAGAGGAAGCCGACAAAAAGAAAAGTGAAGGGAAGCACCTGGAAGCTATCAGAATCTGTGAGAAAATTTTGACTAACGACCTCGCCTGCACCGAAGCCTACGAAGAAATCGGCGACAACTATTTAAGTCTAAGAAAATACGACAAAGCTGAAAAAGCTCTAAAGCACGCTTTGAAAACAGACAAAAATAGCGCTAACGCAAATTATCTATTAGGTTTTGTACATTCTTGCACAGGAAAATGGGACCAATCAGTAGAACTGTTGGAAATAGCCGATAGTGCTTACCCAAACCATCCGGAAATTCTAAGATGCCTTGGATGGAGCATGTATCATCACGGTCAAAGAAAAAGAGGCGTTGTCATTTTAGAAAGATCTCTATTCCTGGCTCCAAACGATCCATTGATTCTAAATGATCTTGGAGTTTGTTATCTAAATGAAAAAAATTTCGATCGCTCTGCTCAACTTTTCAAAAAAACTTTACAAGTTGAACCTGACAACCAAAAAGCGAAAGAATGTCTTAACGCTGTTAAATTCTTCCAAAGAGAATTCGACAAACTTAAAAAGAAAAAGTAGAATGAGGTCATGAAAAAGTACCTCCTCATAATAATCTTAATCGCATTAATCATTGCGGCTTTTTTATTTTTCCGTAATTGTGAAGCTCAGAAAAAACCGACAGAAGGCGAAACAACAACCGATCTCACTCTTTATCGAGATCCGTTTGTTTACGCAAACACCGATTTCACCTGCCAAGTGGTAAAAAACTCTGAACTGGCCAAAGATCAAGAACTCATGAAAACAACTTTGGACGAAGCTTACAGAAAATACGGATTTCCTGTTGAAGATAATGAAACAATGCTGGAAATCTTAAGTCTTTTCGAAAATGACGAAGAAGTAATAAGCGAAATTAAAGCAAACGTTAACGAATGTAAAACAACATGAGAAAGATCATAGAATGCATTCCAAATTTTAGCGAAGGGACAAAACCCGAAGTTATTTACCAAATCGTAAAATCAATCGCCCAATTTTCCAATGTATACATTTTGGATATCAATCGAGACAAAGACCACAACAGATCAGTAGTAACCTTCATCGGCGAACCAAATAGCGTAATCGAAGCCGCATTCCAAGCAACAAAAACCGCGGCAAAATTGATAAACCTCTCCACTCACAAAGGAGTTCATCCACGCATCGGAGCAACAGACATAATTCCATTAGTCCCAATCAAAAACATCACTTACAAAGAATGCGTAAAACTTGCAAATAAACTTGGTAAAAGAATCGGCGAAGAATTAAAAATTCCAATTTATTTATACGAAAAAGCGGCAACAACTACCGAAAGAAAAAATCTAGCGAACATTAGATCAAAAAAAATCTCCGGCAAACCGAACTTCGGCCCGAAAAAGCTCGGAAAATCTGGGGCAACAGTAGTAGGAGTTCGAAATTTCCTCATAGCGTTCAATGTGAATCTAAAATCTAATGATCTGGCTGCGGCGAAAGCAATCGCAACAAAAATCAGACAACTTCCATCGGTAAAGGCACTCGGCCTCGAACTAAAATCCAAAAAATCAGTTCAAGTTTCAATGAATCTAACCAATTACAAAAAAACCACTCCCCTCCAAGCATTCAAAGCAGTAAAAAAAGAAGCAAAAACCCTGGGAATAGAAATTTTAGAAAGCGAACTGATCGGAATCGCCCCAAAAGATTCAATGCCAAAAGATCCCAAAACTTCACTTCTTTTAAAAGCCTTCCACTGCAATCAAATTGTTGACTTTTCCCGCATATTAATCAATAATACTCCTCGCTCTTAAACAAGTTTGAGTGATCGCCCCCGCCGTTGGCGTGGGGAGGAAAGTCCGAGCACCACGGGAAATCGTAGCCGGTAACACCGCGTCGTAAAATGATTAATTCCGCCAACGGCGGGACCAAGCATTTTATAGGGAAAGTGCCACAGAGACAATACTATCCGTCCCCAAACCCGCCTAGGTGGGTCAACTAGGATGGAGAAAGGTGAAAAGCCCCCGCTTCAGCGGGGGACTGCCCCCTCGGGGCAAGTTGGTAAACCCTACGAGGTCGCAAGGTGAGACGGAAGAGTCTGTTTGCCCCCAAATGCATTCATGCTCTCTCACCGCTCGAGCCACCCAGCGCAAGCTTCCGCCTTAGGCGGATTGGCGGCCTAGATAGATGATCACCAGTCGTGCAGCAAAGCGGAACGACTCGCGAGCTAAGGCGAGCGTAGCGTCCGCCGGAGGCGGATACATTATCCCAACTGCATGTAGACAAAACTCGGCTTATGACAACGAGTTTAGGAGCGAACTTTTTATTCTCCGCACATGAAACGTAGCGAAATTGCATTCGGAATCATCAAAATCCCCGTCGACTTCATCATGACATTCGCGGCCTTTATCGCCGCATACGAACTCAGATTAATCACGGAATCATTTGGGTGGATCGCAAAACCAATCGACTACAGCGTTCTCCCAACACAAATTGAATACATATATTTCAGTCTCTCAGTAGCCGCAGCCCTGGTAGCGGTATTTGCGCTTGGAAAAATGTACAACCTCAAAACCACACACAAATTCTCAAAAGAATCCAAACGTGTGGCAACCCTTTGCGGTATCTGGATAATGCTGATTATCACATACTTCTTTTTCACACGTACATTCCCCTTCTCCCGACTCGCAATCATCTATTCGTGGGCATTAACATTCATATTGGTAATAGCGGGAAGAGCAGTCATAAAATTAATCCAAAACGGTCTCTTAAAAGCGGGAATCGGAAAACGAAGACTCTTGTTTATAGGTAATAACAGCATTACAACAGAACTCGCAAAATTACTGGAACAAGACCTAAGTTACAAAATCATAGGTTTAATCGGAAAAACAACGCCAAAAACTAACATCAAGAACCTGGGAACAATAAGCCAACTCGAATACATTCTCAAAAAACAAAAAATCGATGAAGTCATCCAAACAAAATCCGACACTTCAGAAACTCAATCCGAAGACATCCTCGAATTGTGCGATCTCCACCACGTAAACTACAGATTCACACCGGACCTCGTCGAAGTAAGACGTACAAACATCGAAATCGAAACCCTCGGCTCAATCCCGGTAATCAACCTCAAACCAACCCCACTCGACGGCTGGGGAAAAGTATTAAAAAGAATAATGGACATAATCGGAGCAACCCTCGGACTAATAATCCTCTCCCCTATTTTCCTAATAACAGCCATTGCTATAAAAATCGATTCCAAAGGACCGGTCTTTTTCGCAAAACTGGACGATGGCTCACCGGTAAAACGTGTCGGTCAACACGGCAACCTCTTCAAATTCTACAAATTCCGCTCAATGCAACCAAAAACCGACTCGAAACGATATTCCGAACTCGCTGAGAAAAACACACGCACAGACGGCCCATTAGTAAAAATCAAACACGACCCGCGAGTCACAAAAACCGGGCGCTTCATTAGAAAATACTCAATCGACGAACTCCCACAACTCTACAACGTCCTCACAGGCAACATGAGCCTGGTCGGACCGCGCCCCCACCTACCCGAAGAAGTAGCCAAATACGCCAATCACCACAGATTCGTCCTCACCATCAAACCCGGCCTAACCGGCCTCCCACAAACCTCCGGCCGCAGTGATATGGGCTTTGAAGAAGAAGTAAAACTGGACAGATACTACATCGAAAACTGGTCCCTCTGGCGCGATATCAAACTCATCTTCAAAACGATTGAAGTGATCCTAAAGGGGCACGAAGAGTAAACATGTACCAATATGGCAATTAGTGCTAAAATCCTCTCACATAATTAAAAAAACATGCTCAGAAAACTTATAAATAAACTGCTCGGAGATCAAAATGAGAAAGCTCTCAAAAAAATCAACCCGATAGTCAACGAAATCAAAAAAGTCGAAGAAGAGTACAAAAACTCAATAAAAACGCATGAACAAGTTCTCGCAAAAACCGAGGAATTCAAAAAACGACTAAAAGACGGTGAAACCACAACAGATCTACTCCCGGAAGCATTTGCGCTTGTAAAAACCGCATGCAAACACCTCATGGGCAAAAGCTGGGATGTCCGCGGCAAATCGGTCGAATGGAACATGATCCCATATGACGTCCAATTGGTAGGTGGAATCGTTCTACATCAAGGAAACATCGCGGAAATGAGAACGGGTGAAGGAAAAACATTGGTTTGTACTATGCCGGTATATTTGAACGCCTTGAGTGGAAAAGGGGTATTTGCGGTAACCGTAAACGATTACCTCGCCCACCGTGATGCCGAATGGATGGGAGGACTTTACGAATACTTGGGCTTGAGCGTCGGAGTCAGCATTCATGGAATGAATCATGAAGAGAAAAAAGCCGCTTATGCTTGCGACATCACATATGGAACAAATAATGAATTCGGCTTTGACTATTTGAGGGACAATATGACTACAGATCCCAACAACATCGTCCAACGAAATCTTCATTACGCGATTGTGGACGAAGTGGACTCGATTTTGATCGATGAGGCAAGAACTCCCCTCATAATTTCAGCTCCTGCGGGAGAATCAACAGCAAAATATCAACAATATTCCAGACTGATAGGACAACTTCAAGAAAACACACACTTCGATGTAGATGAAAAAACAAAATCAGTAACTCTGAACGAAGAAGGAATCGCAAAAATGGAACAGCTTCTTGGTGTCGAAAATATTTACACTGAAGCGGGGTTTTCTGAAGTACATCACATAGAACAAGCTTTGCGATCACAAAGTTGTTACAAAGCTGATGTAGACTATATGGTAAAAGACGGTCAGATAATCATTATCGACGAGTTCACGGGGCGTATGATGCCGGGACGAAGATATTCTCAAGGTCTTCACCAAGCGATCGAAGCAAAAGAGAATGTAGAGGTAAAAAGAGAGTCAAAAACCCTGGCAACAGTCACATTCCAGAACTATTTCAGAATGTTTGACAAGTTAGGTGGAATGACAGGTACTGCCGCAACCGAAGCGGAAGAGTTTTATCAAATCTATGGTCTCGAAACATTAATTATTCCTACAAACAAGCCCATCATAAGAGACGACAAGCAAGATTCCATTTACAAATCTCAACAAGGAAAATACCAAGCAATAGCGAAAAAAATCAAAGAACTTCATGAAAAAGGACAACCTGTACTGGTTGGTACAATTTCAGTAGAAAAATCCGAACTAATTTCCAAATTACTCAACGTCGACGGTGTCCCCCACAACATACTAAATGCAAAACACCACGAGAGAGAAGCCGAAATAGTCGCACAAGCGGGACAAAAAGGTGCCGTGACCATCGCCACAAATATGGCGGGTCGCGGAACAGATATCAAATTGGGAGAAGCAGTAAAAGATCTGGGTGGACTCTTCGTTCTGGGAACTGAACGACACGAGGCCCGCCGCATCGACAACCAACTTCGTGGTCGTTCAGGTCGTCAGGGAGACGCCGGAGCAAGCCAATTCTTTGTCTCAATGGAAGACGAACTAATGCGCCTGTTTGGAGGAGACAAAATTAAAAACATGATGAACTTCCTAAAACTTCCTGAAGATATGCCAATCGAAAACGGCATGATCTCCAGATCTATCGAAGGAGCCCAAAAGAAAGTAGAAGGACGAAACTTTGACATAAGAAAACATTTGGTAGAATACGACGATATTATGAATGTTCACAGAGAGATAGTTTACAAACAACGACAAAAATTCCTCAAAAAAGAAGATATCAGCAAAGACATCGAAAACCTAATTACAGAAACAGGCGAAATCATAGTCAGAAATCACACAGACGCTCGCCCACAAAAACAATGGGATTACAAAGAAATTTACGAAGCCCTAACAGCCATCCATCAGTCGCCGGAGGCGACCATAACAGAGAAAAAGCTCGAACTCGTTAAAGACCAGTCAGATTTAATTGAAACTGCACAAAACTACCTCTTAGACGCCTACAAAGAACGAGAAAAATCCCTCCCGGACCCAAAAATCATGAAAGGAATCGAAAAAGCAATTTACTTAAGATCAACAGACGTACTTTGGAAAGATCACATTGACGCAATGACAAGACTCCGCGAAGACGTTGCCTTCTCCGGTTATGCGCAAAAAGACCCCTTAACGGAATATAAATCCCAAGCTTTCGAAATGTTCGAAGAACTCTTGGCAATGACGAGAAACAATACGGTCAACACCCTATTCAAAATCGATCTCGACAAAATTGTACCAATGGAAATGCTCCGAAAAGCCGAATCAACAAATATTCGTACAAACGAAAACCAAATCACGTCACCCCTGTCTGGAGAAAGGAAATCGACAATAGCAAGTCCACAATCTGTAACCCGAAGCACACTCGACACACAATCTGACAATCCGGTAATCATAAAAACCGACGCCGGAACATCAACCCAAGAATCCTCAATTCCAAAAGTAGGTCGAAACGATCCATGCCCTTGTGGAAGCGGAAAAAAATACAAAAAATGCCACGGCAGCCGGTAGCAAAGCGAACGGTCTGCGAGCTAAGGCTCGAAGAGTCAGCTCCCCCCGCCTTGGCGGGGCAGGGTCGGGACAGGCGAGCATAGCACGAGCGGAGCGAGTAGAATTTAACCTTCCCAAAAAAACTCCACAATGGTAATTTTTAAGCATGGCACACAGAATAGAAATTTTCACTTCAAAAAGTGACACCAGATCAGAAGTAATGAAGCAAAAATTGGTATCATTGGGCTTTTCCATAGAAAAAGCTACTGTCGTCGACGTCTATACCATAAACAAAGATTTCGATCCGGAAACTCTCAAAAATATTTCCAAAATTCTCTCAAATCCTATCACGCAAACTTACAAAATCGATAGACCAAACAAAGAAATCGACTTCGATTTCGCATTAGAAATCGGCTTTCTACCAGGAGTAACCGACAACGAAGGTCACACAGCAAAAGAAACCATTGAAGACCTATTAAAAACCAAATTAACAGACGAAGAAAGCGTCCACACAACCAGATTGATCTTCTTAAAAGGAAATCTAACCGAAAACGACACCCAAAAAGCAGGAGAGTTATTGGCAAACAAACTCATCCAAAGAATCCACGTAAAATCACGAGACCAATTCAACCAAGACAACGGAATGGACATAATAGTCCCAACAGTCCACCTAAAACCTCACCCAAAAGCCGACAAGGTAAATCTCGACATTCCTGAAGAAGAACTCCTGGAACTCGGGAAAAAAGGAATCCCAAACGAAGACGGTACAAGACGCGGTCCATTAGCCCTCGAAAAAGAATATCTCGACACAATCAAAGCGTATTTTGAAAAAGAAGGACGCCAACCAACAGACATAGAGCTCGAATCCCTCGCCCAAACCTGGTCCGAACATTGCAAACACACAATTTTCGCCGCAAAAATCGACGACAACGAAGAAGGCCTCTACAAAGGCTTCATCAAAAAAGCCACAAAAGAAATCCGAAACAAAAAAGGAGACAAAGACTTCTGCGTATCGGTATTCAAAGACAATTCAGGAGGAATAATTTTTGACGAAAACTGGGTGATTTCAGACAAAGCTGAAACCCACAACTCCCCTTCCGCCCTCGACCCGTTCGGCGGAGCAATCACAGGAATAGTGGGAGTAAATAGAGATACAATCGGCTTTGGACTGGGAGCAAAACCCGTAATAAACAAATATGGATTCTGTGTCGGATACCCGGATGACGATGAACCAATATACAGAGACAAAGAACTCACCGAAAAAGCCCTATCCCCAAAAAGAATATTCGAAGGGGTCGTAGCCGGAGTAAACGCAGGAGGAAACCAATCGGGAATCCCAACACCGCAAGGATTCGTCTATTTTGACGACGGATACAAAGGAAAACCACTCATTTTCGTGGGAACAGTCGGATTAATCCCGCGTGAAGTAAATGGCAAACCGGGATGGGAAAAACAAGCAAAAGCCGGAGACAAAATAGTAATAATTGGAGGAAAAGTAGGACAAGACGGCATCCACGGGGCAACATTTTCATCAGAAGC
>JAACEU010000066.1 GCA_011682355.1 Nitrospirota bacterium
GTATTTTATTAATGGATTGATTTCCTTTTTTAATATTGAATGACATAAGATTATTCTCATCTATATTTTTTCTAAAAGAGTACCTATTTTGTCCATTTTTTTCTGAATTTTGGGTGTGACTTCCAGAATCTCGATTTCTGGTTCGTTAATTTGTAAGCCAAATTTTATTTTTCCCTCAATGTAAAGCTTTAACGCGTTGTACAATACGGCTTTCAAAGTTACTCCTTCGGATTGAGCTTTCTTCATTGCCTTATCTTTTAAGGATTTGTCCGCTTTAAAAACTATTTGAGTAATCATGATAAACGGGTTATATTAAAACTATATTTAGTATATACCTGTTGAGGCTGAAAGTCAAACCTCTCTATCTAAAAATCATATCTTCCCTTGCAACCCCCACTCCTATTGAGGCTACTCGGCATCCGATCAGTTCTTCGATTTTTTCGACATATTTGCGGGCGGCTTCAGGGAGGTCGTCGTAGTTTCGTACGCCGCTGATGTCTTCTGTCCAGCCCGGCATTTCTATGTAGTCGATGTCTACATTTTCCAGGATTTCGAGGCTTGATGGGAATGAGTCGAGTTGTTCATCCATGTATTTGTATCCTGTGGCGATTTGTAGAGTTGGGATTCCGCTGAGGACGTCGAGTTTTGTGAGGTTTACTTCTGTGAATCCGTTAATGGTAGTTGAATATTTGCCGACGAATGCGTCGAACCATCCACAACGACGGGGGCGGCCTGTGGTTGCACCATATTCTCCGCCGGTTTCCTGTATTTGTTTACCCAGTCCATCGAAAAGTTCGGTTGGGAACGGGCCCGCCCCCACTCTCGTAGTGTAGGCCTTCATTATTCCGATTACATTATTCAGTTTTGTGGCCGCGATCCCGGTTCCGGATATTACTCCGGCAACTGTTGAGTTGGATGAGGTTACAAACGGATATGTTCCATGGTCGATGTCGAGCATTGCTCCATTTGCGCCTTCTATCAAAATCTTTTTTCCATCTTCAATTGCTTTATTCAGGAAGTGAGAGCTTTCGATGATCATAGGTCTTATTCTTTCTGCAATTTCTTTTAGTTCAGCAAGTTCCGTATCAGCGCCATGTCCAAAATCGCTATACATGTGTTTGAACATTTCCAGATTTGCTCTGTATTTTTTCTCAAAAACTTCAAAGTTTAATAAGTCGTGGACTCTGATTCCATTTCTTCTTATTTTGTCTGTATAGCAAGGCCCTATCCCTCTTTTTGTGGTTCCAACTTTTTTTTCACCTTTCATTTCTTCCTGAATTCCATCGATGATTCTGTGATATTTGAAGAGGAGGTGTGTGCGGTCTGAAATAAAAATTCTTCCCTCTGTTTTGACTCCGTGATCGTTTAATAAATCAATTTCTTCCATAAGTGTAGGAAGTTCCAGGACTACTCCGTTTCCAATTACACAAGTAGTGTTTTCGTTGAAAATTCCGGAAGGAATCAGGTGGAAAATGAATTTTAACTGTTCTGATGGGTTTTGTGGATCCTTGATGTAGATGGTGTGCCCGGCGTTTGCTCCACCTGCGGCTCGAGCAATTATTTCGTATTGTTCTGAAATAACATCAATGAGTTTTCCTTTTCCTTCATCGCCCCATTGCGATCCAAGGACGGTGACAACTTGACCGAGAGACTGTGTGTATGTGTTCATGTTGAAAAATTATGTGCTCAATCAAAATATATTGGAAAAACTTGGTGATTGCAAATACTCCACAAATTCATTAATATTGAAATATGATTACAAAAGAACAGATTCTTGCCCAATTACCCTTCTGTCTGGAATCTACGGATTTTCCAACACTTGGGGAGAAATATGAGGGGAAAGTTCGGGATAATTATACTTTGGACGGCAAACGAATAATTATAGTGTCTGATCGTTTGTCTGCTTTTGATAGAATTATTACTATGGTTCCGTTCAAAGGGCAGGTGTTGAACCAGATTGCTCAATTTTGGTTTGAAAAGACGAAAGATATAGTGGGGAATCACGTGATTGAGTTTCCGGATCCGAATGTTGTGGTGGCAAAAGAGTGTAGGGCTCTTCCGGTTGAAATGGTGGTTCGTGGCTATTTGACCGGGGTTACGACGACTTCAGTTTGGTATCATTATGAAAAAGGTGGAAGAGATTTTTGTGGAAATTCACTTCCCGATGGAATGAAAAAGGATCAAAAGTTTGATAAACCGATTCTTACTCCTTCAACAAAAGCTGAAAAATTTGGTCATGACGAATCTGTTTCGAAGGAAGAAGTGTTGAAGCGGACCGACATTACAGAAGAACAATTTGATTATATGGCTGATGTGGCGATGAAACTTTACCAAAGAGGTGTGGAGGTTGCGGCAAAGCAGGGGATTATTCTTGTGGACACGAAATATGAATTTGGAATGAATGATGAGGGTGAAATCATATTGATCGATGAAATTCATACTCCCGATTCTTCTCGTTTCTGGTATGCGGATGAATATCAAAAGAGATTTGAAAATCGCGAAACTCAGAAGAAAATTGATAAAGAGTATTTGAGAGAATGGTTGGCGGAAAGAGATTTTCTTGGAGAAGGGGATATTCCTGAGGTTCCGGATGATGTCAAAGCCGAGACCGCTCGTCGTTATATTGAAGCTTATGAATTGATTACCGGACAGGAGTTTGAGGCTTCTCCCGGGAATGTTGCTGAAAGGATTGAGGGTAATTTAAGTAAATATTTAAATAAATAAATTATGAAAGTTGTAATGATATTGGGGTCTGAGTCGGATAAGGACTTTGTTGCCGGAATGGATAATGATTTTGAGAAATGGGGGATTACAGCTGAGGTGATTGTCGCGTCGGCGCACAAGGTTCCCGAAAAGGTTTTTGAAATAGTTTCGGAAAATAACAAAAGTGATGAGGATATTGTTTATGTGACGGTTGCGGGGCGATCGAATGGACTTTCCGGTGTGACGGCGGCGAATAGCGTGCATCCTGTGATTGCGTGTCCTCCGTTCAAAACTAAGGAGGATTTTATGATTAATATAAATTCAACATTGGTTATGCCGAGTGATACTCCGGTTTTGACCGTTATTGATAAGC
The DNA here is from genome assembly GCA_011682355.1 of Nitrospirota bacterium. Taxonomy (GTDB): domain Bacteria; phylum Patescibacteriota; class Gracilibacteria; order UBA1369; family LOWO2-01-FULL-3; genus JAACEU01. The sequence continues at coordinate 3,077 of JAACEU010000066.1, forward strand.
AAAATGTGGTTATGGCGGTGTTGCGGATTTTTGCTCTCAAAGATTCGGGGTTGCGGGCGAAAGTTGCGGCTCACATTGCTGAAATAAAGGAAAAATTTAATAAATAGAATTATGGAAAATAATTTAATGGCGATTTCTCCACTTGATGGGAGATATGCGAATAAGGTTGATTATTTATCGCAGTATTTTTCGGAGGCCGCGCTCATGAGATATAGAGTTTTGGTCGAAATAGAGTGGTTTATCTTTTTGTTTAATGAGTTGAAGGTTCAGGGGAAAAAGACTTTGAAGGCTACTGAGCTGAGGATGCTTAGAAGTATTTATGAACAATTTGATGTTGTGAATGCGAAGCGAGTTAAGGAGATCGAAAAGGTGACAAATCATGATGTAAAGGCTGTTGAGTATTTTATTAAAGAAGAATTGAAGGATGGTCCATTGGAAAAGTATTTGGAATTTATTCATTTTGCATGCACAAGTGAGGATATTACGAATGTTAGTTATTCGTGTATGCTTCGTGACTTCGTAGACAGGGAGCTGATCCCGCTTTTCAGCGGTCTTGTGCAAGAAATTTATTCAATTGCAGTGAAAAATAAGAAGGTGGCGATGATGTCGCGTACACACGGACAAACGGCTTCACCAACCACTTTGGGGAAGGAAATGGTTAATTTTGTGGCCAGATTGGAGAGGGAAATGGAACATTTGAGTTATATTTCTTGTCTTCCTGCCAAGATCAATGGCGCTGTTGGAAATTTCAATGCTCATGTAGTGGCTTACAGCAACATAGACTGGGAAGATGCGAGCAAGAATTTTGTTCAAGGTCTTGGACTGAAACCAAATCTATATACTACTCAGATTGAGCCTCATGATGGTCTTGCTGATATGTTCGATTGCGTGAAGCGAATCAACAACGTTGTTTTGGATTTCAATAGAGATATGTGGGCCTATATAAGTCTGGGTTATTTTGGGCAAAAGATTGTTGCCGGAGAAGTTGGTTCATCTACCATGCCACACAAAGTAAATCCTATCGATTTTGAAAATTCAGAGGGGAATTTGGGGTTGGCAAATTCGCTATTCGAACATATGTCTTCAAAACTACCGGTTTCCAGAATGCAAAGAGATCTTTCCGACTCAACCGTGTTGCGAAATGTCGGTTCGGCGTTTACTTACTGTGTTTTGGCTTGCAAAAGCACGATGAAAGGTCTTACAAAATGCACGGTTAATGCAAAAGTTATCAAGGATGATCTGAAGGATCGTTGGGAGCTTCTTGCGGAACCGATCCAGGTGGTGATGAGGAAGCATTTGATCGAAGGTTCGTATGAAATGCTGAAAAAGCTGACTAGAGGAAAAGGTGGAATCACAAAAGCTACAATCCAGAAAT
>JAACEU010000067.1 GCA_011682355.1 Nitrospirota bacterium
CTCCTGGATTTAAGCTTAAAAAACCAAAGACAGAACAAAAACCCGGAACAATGCCAGATCCTTTTGGAAACTTAGGTGGTTCGAGTAAACCTGCAGAAAAGAGAAAACCAATGAATTCTAAGCAAAAAGCGGCAATGAAAAAACAGGAAGGTGAAAAAATTAAAGCTGTTGACGGATTGTTTAGAAAATCAACGGGGATCCAATAAATAATCAACCCAATGCTCGAATCCGTAAAACAAATTGCGAAATATCCACTTAGGATTCCTTCTGCCTTCGCTGAGGCGGTGAAGAAGGCGAGAGCTGATCAGGATGCCGGATTTTTTGAGAAGCTTGGGATCTTTTTCTCCGCGTTTACGGATGCTATGGGGGGAATAGAGAGAGATAGAAATGCAGTTTCGAAAGGGACTCAGGCGGCTGTACAGAGTAGCATTACGCAAACTATGAAATCCCCGCGTACCAGATTGAACTTGAAAAAAGTTCCAAAAAACCTTTCTGAAAAAGAATTAGTCGACAAGACTTTGGCGGTTGTTACTCGTGGATTTGGTCAATTGGACAGAACCACACAGGGCCATGCGCAAAAGGCTTTGAAGAAACTGGAAAGCAGACTTCAGGGAAAACCGGAAAACTTGAATTACAATGAAGTTACTTGTTTAGGTGCGACTGCCACCGCTGTTTTGCTCGAATTGAAGCAAAAATTCCCTAACCGTTCTGATTTCAAAAAGGCTCTTGATAATTATCTCAAAGCTTCCGAGGGGTCAAACTTCCCATTAAGGAAGATGATGAAATTCTCTACTCTGAGTATCTTTAAACTAAAATTCTTGGACAACTCGAAACTTGGTAGAGCTCTGGGACTTGGCGTTACAAATATTCCCGGTCTTTTGTCATTAACAGGATTGAAAGAAAGTCCGATTAAGAATGAAACGAAAATTATTGCTTTCTTTAAAAATCATATTTTGAAAAACACATCTTCTTCAAATATTGCCAGATTAGTTAAGCGAATTAATCGTATTTTCATAAGAGGTGGTGACAGTATGACTACAGAAGACATAACGGAAATCACATTTTTGATTGATAATGGCGATTTCAAACATCTTATTTCAGCTTTAACAAAAAATCGCTCATAACCATAATTGCAAATGCTTGGATTACCGGCAAAACTAGCAGGCAGAGTCACCAATTCCCTATCGGAAGCTTACAAGGAAGCTCGTGAAAAAAAGGATGCGAGTTTCCCGAAGAAGATTGGACTTTTCCTTTGGTCGTTTACCAAAAATCTCCTCGGAATTAGCAAGGAAAGGGCTGAAACCACAAAAACCACTTCGAAGGAAGTTCAGGCGGAGATCAACAAAACTGTAGAGAAATACAGAAAACAGTCCGGGCTGGAAAAAGTGAATGAGGAGGACGGCAATTTTTATAATCGAATTTTGGCGACCGCTATGAGAAGTTTTAAGGAGGCCGACAAGGAGACCCAGAAGCATGCCGGCAGTGGATTAGAGGCCTTAAAGAATCAAAAGGAAGACAAGGATGATCTGAACCGTGAGCAAAAATCTTCGTTGGCCGCGGTGAGTGTGATTACATTGTCACATTTGAAGAAAAAGTATCCAAAAAGAGCTGATTTCAAGAAGATGCTTGATCGTTTGGCAAAGACTGCAAGTAAATCAAAGTTCCCTATCCGAAGATTATTGAATAATTCTTTGGTTGGAGTTTTCAAATTGAAAACAGAGGCTAATGCGATGCTGTTTGTTAAAAGACTTAATATTCAACCGGCAAAACCGGAGACTGCTCAGCTACTTGTTCGGCTTTCTCACAATCCTTCATCTGACGATATCGAGGGTATTGCTAAAATATTTAAAAAGAAACTTTTTAAGAATACTTCAAAAGGAAATGTTAAAAAACTTGTTAAGCTTATCAAAAAGATGACTCATGAAATGAAAGGAAGTTTTAGTTCGGAGAATCTGACTAAGTTTGTGTTTTTGGTTCACGAAAAGGATTACAAAAATATGGTTTCTGTATTTACCGGAAAATAAATGGATAAAAAGACTGTACAATTTGAGATTTTGAAACTGTTGAAAGATTCGACGATTTCGGATCATGACAAGGAAATGGTGCAGATTTTGCTTCCGGTTATGGAACGGAATGTTCTTGCGAATATCCATACGGCTTTGAAGAATGAGAGAAGGAAAATGAAACAGCTCGATCAAAAACAAAAAAGAGTTGAAATGAAATATAGAGTGATGGTTGATAAACTGTGTAAAATGCAGTTGAAAAAGAAGTACTAGTCCCCTCTTTGGTTAATCAAACTTTCTCTTGCTTTTTTTCTGCATATCCGTATAATTGTGGGGCTGAGGGGGTTTACGCTCCTTCACAAAAAATCTTGTCGGATTAGGGTATATTAGGCTTTTCTAGGGCGTAGTTACTTCCTAAGTCTTATCAAGGTCCCTTCCCCAAGCGGGAAGGGCTTTTTTTTGGTGTGGCTTTGCCATGCGGTTTATTTGAGTAAAATCCCCCACCGCCATGGCGGGGCAAGCTGGGGATTTTTCCAGGTTTTGATTAACCCTAAAAGTATTGTTTTTTTTCATCTAACTAAGTAAAATTGGAACGTTCAAAAATCGTGGTGAGTGTAGCTCAGTTGGTTAGAGCATCTGGTTGTGGTCCAGAGGGTCGTGGGTTCGAGCCCCATCACTCACCCCATAGAATTACTCAGTAGCTCTGTCAAAAGTCTCCGACACCGATGCTGTGCTAATTGTTAGGCCTTCTCCGTCTTCTGAGATTTTGAATGTGGAAGTGGATTCGTATGGACCTGTGAATCCCGGACAATCATGATCATTTATCACCACGTTTAGTACATCGTCTACAACGATATATCCACCGTTTACAGTACACGTTCCAAACGAGGTGTATGTCCCGTCTTCCATAAACATTGTTGTCGCCGATTCTGTCGCTACATTTACGCCGTCTATATAAATACCCGTCCTGTTCCATGTACCATAGATTCCCGTGTCGAATCCGTCATCCAATTCTTCCCCCCCGCTTTCTGTTACTTCTGTTGAAGTGTTGCTTAGACACCCTGTAAATACTAAGGTTGTAGCCATTAAAGCTATAAATAGTGCACGTAATTTCATAATTTTGTAGGTTAAATTGTGTTCCCATTTTCACATGATCCAGAAAATATGAAATAATATTCAGTGAGATCATATCAGATTTTCTTCGAAACACAATTTTGTTTTTGGGATTTTTTCTTGCTCTTTTTCTCAATTCTGCTTAAATTAGCCGCGAAGTATAAATTCTGTAAAGATGTTTAGAATCGATCAGACACCAGCTCCGAAAAGTAAAGATACTGACGAATCTTCAAAAGATGGCAGTAATGGAAATGGCAATGGAAACGGCAAAGGATTGGATGCCGCTAATCAGCCGGGAGCGGAAGTGGTTTACGAAAATATTTTTCAAACTCAACAGGATGTACACGATTTTATTTTGATATTTGCAAGAGGTTTAGCTGACCATAGCCAACCTCTGAAAAATAAAATAGAAAAGACTCTCGAAGATGGAAATATTGTGACATTGCATTCAGGAATGAATGTCAGTCAATTGACTGATAATATCTTCCAAGCACTTACTGAAGTAATGTCTGATTTGGAACAAGCTGCTGTAAAAAACACTGTTCAAGGAATTGTAGAACAGATTGAAGATGTTGCAGAAAGATGTAGAGCAATTCGGTATGATTCAACAGACTAAGTAATCGGCTTGTAAGTTTCCTCCATTTCTTTTCTTAAATTTTATATTAGTATACACTGGAGTTATGGAAAATAAATTTCTCATAGACTTGAGTATCAAATACGGACTGGATAGTGCGCAAGTTTCAAAGCTTGCGGATATGATTTATCAATGTGGGATTTCTGAAGTCGATAGTAGCGAAGCTCAGCGGATAGCGAATTATATTTGTGAAATGAATATTTTGGATAAGCCTGCGGAAGAGATTGTCGAGGAATTGAAATTAAAGGGATTTATAAAGGCATGAAAGGCGTAAAAGCTATGGTTATTCCAGAAATTTTCTTTGGTCCAGGTTTTCTTCGGTTTTTGTGAGAATTCCTTTTAGAATGAATTTTGCAAATTCCTTGGTTTTTGCGGCCGGTTCCCGGAGGGAGTTTTGGGCGAGGAAATCGCTGACTACAAAGGCGACGAGTTCTATTAGAGCCGGTTGGACAGATTTTTTTTCTTCATATTTTTGTTCGTCGAATTCATATTCTTTTTCAAGTTCAATGGATTCCGTTTTGTAGCCTGTTTTGGTCATTTTTTGCGGATATTCTTCTGCTTGTGCGAGCATATCTTTCACCCAGTTGTCGAGTTCGATTTTTGTCTTTAACGGGAGCGTTTCATCTTCTCCAAAAAATGTTAATGCTTTTTCGTCTGATGTTGGTGCGTTGAGCATTAGGATTTT
>JAACEU010000068.1 GCA_011682355.1 Nitrospirota bacterium
TGGCATGACCCTTCGGGCCTTCGCGCCGTGCGCTCGCCATCACCCAGATAATTTACGTAAGAATATGGTCTAAGTCAATTGGAAATGAAGTTTTTTAATTCACCAATTCCTTCATCAATTGACTTCTTGAGGTCCGGAATTTCTTTTTCGGTGAAGTCTGAGAGAACGTAGCTGGAAATATCCTGTTGTTCCGGGGTCAATTCTCCCCTACTTTCTATTCCTATCCTGATTCTTTTAAATTCTTCATTTCCTCCCAATTCTTGGATTATAGATTTCATGCCGTTGTGAGTGCCTGCGCCTCCTTTGTCCTTTACTCTTATTGATCCCAGCGGAAGGTCGATATCGTCGAATATTACAATTAAATCTTCTATAGGCTCTTTGAAGAAGTTTAGGATTTTACTAACAGCTTGGCCGGAATTATTCATTAGAGTTGTGGGTTTTGCCAAAAAGAGAATTTGGTCTTTGTAAGGTATTTTTGTAGTTAATGCGTTGAGTTTCGTCTCTTCTTTCCATTTTACGGATATTCCCTCTTCTTTTTCTATGTGGTGGACAAATGTGTCCAGAAAGATAAATCCGCAGTTATGCCTGTTTCTTACATATTTATTGCCGATATTTCCCAATCCTACTATTATTTTCATTTTCTGTATGGTATTGATATGTCTTTTATTTTAATAGTGTCACCGATTTTTGCTCCTTTTTTGTCGACTGAACTTTTTATTCCCATTTTGTCAATATAGTGATACATTCTTTCAAGTCCTTCCAGGTTTTTTATGTCGGTCATTAAAGCTAATTGTTCAATTCTTTTTCCGGTTATTTTGAATATTTTATGATCTTTTTTTTTGATAATTTTATCTATTTCGAATTTTACTTTTGTCAGGTGTGGGCGGAGAATCGGAATTTCTACTACTTTCTTTGGTTTTATTGCTTCCTTTTTCTTTAATTCAATGAGTTTTTTTGATATTTCGTGTAACAGTGGTTGAAGGCCTTCTTTTGTCGCGGCTGAAATTGGAAAAATTTTTGTTGTTCCCGCTTTCTTCGGGACAGGTTTGCTAACTTTTTTGAGTTTTTTGATGAGTTCTTTGATTTGTTTTTCAGACAACAAGTCGATTTTGTTTATTACTATAATTTTTTCTCTCTTTGCAAGGTCTTTTGAAAATTCTTTTAGTTCTTTTTCGATTACTTTGTAGCTTTTTCCCGTATCGGGGATAAAACCGTCTATTATGTGAACTAATAGTTTGGTTCTGGTTATGTGTTTGAGAAATTGATGTCCAAGCCCTTTTCCTTTGCTTGCCCCTTCAATGAGTCCCGGAATATCAGCTACAACAAATGAATTATTTCCACCCATATTTACGACGCCAAGGTTTGGGACAAGCGTTGTGAAGTGGTAAGCCGCTATTTTTGGATGAGCGTTACTTATTACTGAGATTAGTGTGGATTTTCCCGCAGATGGAAGCCCAATGAGTCCAACATCTCCAACAAGTTTGAGCTCGAAAGTTATTAGTTTTTCTTCTCCCGGTTCACCATTTTCTGCAAATCTTGGTGCTTGGTGTATAGAACTGGCAAATCTCGCATTTCCCAGGCCTCCTTTTCCACCTTTTGTTACCAAATATTGTTCTCCTTCTTTGTTTAGATCTGCAAGCATTTCAGATTTGTCTTCGTTTAGAATAATAGTCCCTTTTGGAACTTCGAGTATTAAATCTTCGGCGTTTTTGCCGTGCATCTTTTTACCTTTTCCCCCAACACCTTTGTTTGCTTTGTAAACTTTTTTATTTGCAAGATTCGAAAGTGTGTTTAGGTGTGGGTTTACTTTGATGATAATGTCTCCACCATTTCCTCCATCACCTCCATCCGGTCCACCTTTTGGTACAAATTTTTCTCTTCGAAAACTTACACAGCCGTCACCGCCTCTTCCTGCTACTAATTTTAATTTTAATTCGTCGCAAAACATGGGAACAGTATACAAGAACTTTTCAATAATGGAAAAGTCTGTTAATTTCTTTTGTGATAGGCCCAGGTGGCGGAATTGGTAGACGCGCTGGATTCAAAATCCAGTTCTAGCAATAGAGTGCGGGTTCGATTCCCGCCCTGGGCACCATAAAGTCTCTATATGATAGAAAGTATCGTTCAAACATTATTGGATTTTAGTTCCGCTTTGGGGTATTGGGGAGTTTTCTTGTTAATGGCGATTGAGAGCTCGTTTGTGCCGTTTCCGTCAGAATTAGTTATTCCTCCTGCGGCTTATTTGGCTTTTAAAGGAGAGATGAGCATTGTGCTGGTTGTTGTGTTTGGACTTTTAGGGAGTTTGGTGGGAGCGAGTGTGAATTATTTTCTTGCGAGGTCGTTGGGCCGGTTGTTGGTTTACGAATTGGTTGAGCACAAGGTTGCGAAATATTTGTTGTTGAGTAAGAAGAAAATTGAGAGGGCGGAAAAGTATTTTTTGGAATATGGAGGAGTTTCTACATTTATTGGTCGTCTATTTCCAGCTGTGAGGCAATTAATATCATTGCCGGCGGGCTTCGTGAAAATGCCTTTGAGGTCATTTTTGTTTTATACAGGATTGGGTGCGGGAATATGGGTGACAATATTGGCTGCGGCCGGATACTATTTTGGAGAGCATCAGGATAGATTGATGGAGTACTTGGGATCGTTTAAGGGGTATTTGTATGCGCTTCTGGGGATTGCGGTTTTTGTAGTGGTGATTTTGATTGTTAGGCAAGTGAGGAAGAAACGTATTCGTCAAAACATTTCATAAGGAGTTTTGTATTTGTGCCGGATTTGCCGTTTCCTATTTTTGTTTTGTCTATTTGTGTAATTGGAACTATGCCTTTGACTGAAGTGGTGAGGAAAATTTCTTTTCTTTTTTTGAGTTGTGATAGTTTGATTTTTTTGAATTTGATTTTGAATGGGGAGATTTTGAAGATTGTGTCTCTGGTGATTCCAGGGAGAACTTCGTCTTTTCTCGTGCAAAGTGTGTCTTTTTCAAACCAGAAAAGATTGGAATAGGCTCCTTCGTACACTTCTCCATTTTTGTCTATGAGGATTGCATCGAAATATCCTTTTTTTTCGGCTCTTTTGTGGCTTAGATAAGAGGCAATGTATGAAATTGACTTTACTTCCGGTAATGAGCGAACCGCGTTTTCGCTCATACATTTGACCCCATCATAGATTTTTTTGTCGAGTTTTAATTGCTTGGAGATTATTATCAGATAATCTTCGATTGCAGTTATTTTGATTATTTGTGATTTGTGGGGAGATTTTTTTGCGGTTTTCTCGATCATTTTGCTTATTTGAGTTTTATTGAATCGAAGTTTTAGATCTATTTGTTTTGCTGAATTAAATAATCGGTCGATGTGTTCTTTTGTTTGGAATAATTTTTTATTTCCATATGTTCGTAGAGTTTCGAAAATCCCATATCCTCTGCCAAAAGATGACCAAACGGGGATTTTGGCGTCTTTTTTGCTTACGAATTTTCCGTTTATCATTATTGTCATAAAATTTTCATAAATGATGCGGCTTTTTGCAAAGTTTCTTCGTATTCCGCTTTGTTTGTAGAATCGAGTACTATTCCCCCACCCACTTGCAGATAAAGTTTATCATCTTTTTTTATAATAGTCCTGATTGCGATATTAAAGTCCAGTTCCTTGTTGTCTATATAGCCGATGGTGCCTGTGTATACGCCTCTTGTTGTTGGTTCCAGCTCGTCAATGATTTCTATGGCTCTTTTTTTTGGGCATCCCGTGATAGAGCCTCCGGGAAGCATTGATATGAGTGCTTCTGTTGGTGTTATGTTTTTGTTGATTTTTCCTGTGATGCGGCTGTATGTGTGCCAAACAGTTGGGCATTTCGAGAGCAAACGATGTCCCTCTACTTTTACTGATCCGGTTTTGCTTATTTTTCCGATGTCGTTTCTGAGTAAATCGGTTATCATGTTTAGTTCGGCGGCTTCTTTTTGGCTTTCAATAAGTTCTTTTTTGAATTTTTCATCTTCTTTCTGGGTTTTTCCTCGAGGGCGAGTGCCTTTTACCGGGCATGTTTCTATAATTTTGTTCTTGATTTTTATGAAGCGCTCCGGTGAAGCCGACAAGATCTCGAATCCATCTCCCTCTATGTATGCAAAATGGTCTACTGGGTTTTCTTTTAGTGTTTTGAGGAAAAGTTCTCGTGATGGGATATTGGTTTTGGCTTCGAGGCGGTGCGTGAGGTTTATTTGGTATATATCCCCTTCTTTTATGTAGTGCCTTATGCGGCTGTAAGCTTTGTCATACTGTGATTTTGTAATTGTAGGCTTGAAATTATTGCTTTTTGGATTTTTGATGGATTTGAATGGTTTTCTTTTTAAAATTTCTTTGTAATTATTTTTGTCGAATGCGAGGAAGTAGATTTGCGGAAGTTCTAGGTCGTTGGTTGCGATTGGTTTAATATTATGAAGTT
>JAACEU010000069.1 GCA_011682355.1 Nitrospirota bacterium
AAAGCGGAAGGTAAAAAATTGTATTTTTCATCTACTAATTTGGAAATTGCCATTAGTTGTTCGATTTCTGCAGACGTTCGTGGAGAGGGGGCTATTACCGTTCCTGCAAAACTTATTACTAATTATGTTTCGTTGTTGACCGACGAAAAGGTAGAATTGAATTTAGCAGAAGGAGTGAGCTTAGCTATTGATTCTTCTACTTCTCATACTAAAATAAAATGTATAAGTGCGGACGAATTTCCGTTAATTCCAAAAGTAGAAAAAGGATATGAATTTTCCATAGGCGTAGACGATTTTTATAAGGCAATTACCGAGACTGTTTTTGCCGCCTCTATGAATACTACACGACCTGTTTTATCAGGAGTTTATTTTTTATCAAAAGGTGACGAATTAAAAATTGTAACAACCGATAGTTATAGATTAGCTGAAAAAACAACCAAACCAACGAAGCCCACAAAAGACGATTTTTCAGCTATAGTGCCCGCAAAAACAATGATGGAGCTGGGTAAAATTTTAAGCAAATCAGACGGAAAAGAGGTAAGTGTAAACATTTCCAAGAATCAAATTTCATTTTTCGTAGACGGAGTAGAGTTGATTTCGCGATTAATCGAAGGAAAATTTCCAGATTATGAAAAAATTATTCCAAAAGACAGCAAAACAAAATTTGAAGTATCAGTCGAAGACTTGTCGCTTGTGCTTAAAAGAGTAAGCCTTTTTGCACGAGAGAATAATAATAGCGTAAAAATAAGTGTGACAAATGACGGAAGGTTGACCGTTTCTTCTGAAGAAACAAAGGTTGGCGAAGAAAAAGCGGATGTTGCTGTTAAAATGGAAGGGGAAAATAATAAAATATCACTCAACGCCCAATATCTTCTAGACGTTTTGACTTATATTAGTGATGATAAAATTCGATTTTCAATGAACGACAAAGCCTCTCCGGCAAAAATCAGCCCGGTAGAAGACGGTGGATACGTATATATTATTATGCCTTTAAAGATTTAGAGACCTGTTGAAATTATGAAAAATATTACATCCTTTTTCCCAAAGGAAGAGCTTAAAGAAGCCGAAAAGCTTTTTTATAAATCGAAAAACATTAGCTTTTCCGGTGCCGGAAATAGCTCGAGTAAAGCCATGCTTGTTTCGTCTGTTTTGTTGGATGAGTGGAAGGATGTTGGTAATTTATTATGGATTGTAAATAACAAAGAGGAGCGGAATGAAACAATACAAGCGCTTTCTATGTGGGGGGAAAGAAAGGTGTTTTTGTATACTAAACGTAGAGAGGAGGAGAAGCTTTCGTTCCCCACCGTTTCTGATTTTGAGAGGGCTGTAAGACTCGATTTGGTGGAGTTTGTTTCTCGAATTTCTATAAATAAAAATGCAGTTTTTGTTGTTGATTTTGAGTCTCTTTTGCAGGATTTTTTAGACCCGAAAGTTTTAGTAAAAGAAAAGTATTCTGTGAAAGTTGGAGGAAAATTGGACAGTGTTGATTTTGTTGAAGAGCTGGTTTCTATGGGGTACGAAATTACGGATAACGAGATTTTAAAAAAAGGAGAGTATTACCAAGTTGGGGACAGTATGTACGTCTACCCGATCAACAAAGAGTCTCCGGTGCGTATAACTATTGGGTTTAGCGAGGCTGAAGAAATAGCGCGTGTGGACACGGAGGATAATAAAAAAACGGGAGAAGGCTTGAAGAATTTGGACATTTTTCCTATAGATTTTGATGAAGCCGTTGTTGATATTATTGATGCTTTTGGTGGTGAGAGCGTTTTTGTGGAGGACGAGGTGGACGTAGTGGATGAATATTACGAGGTTTGGAATTCGTTTATGGAGCGGGCCACAAATACCGCCAGGACTATTTCATTTACTTCTTTTAATGATGACGAAACTAATCATAGACATCTACACTATTTGTCTGTTTTGCAGTACAGGAGTGGTTATGATTTTGCGAACGATCTTCGCGACAAAATAAATGCTGGGTGGAAAACAATATTCTTTACTAAAAACTTTGGAGAGGTTAGGGGGCTTCTGCGAGACCAAAAGGTCCCTTTTGTTGAAGGGATTTCAAAAGATAAGGTTTCCAGTTCTTCGGTTTTTCTGATCGAAATGGATAAGGGAGATATTTTTCCAAAATCTTTTCAAGCACCCAAAGACAAAATGTTGCTTTTGTCTGATTTAGATATCGCTTTGGTTCGAGATGAGGGCAAGAAAGTCAGTAGAGGAACTGTTTTTGAAGATTTTTTGACAAGCTTGAAGCCCGGTGATTTTGTGGTGCATGCGGATCACGGAATTGCGAGGTTTTTAGGTCTTGATAAAAAAACTGTCGACGACATTACAAAAGAATATTTGAAGCTTGGATATGCGGAAAACGATAAGCTGTTTGTTCCGATTGATCAGGCGGATAAAGTGAATAAATATATTGGTTCCGAAGAAATGATGCCAAAATTGACACGCCTTGGAAGCGCAGAGTGGACCAACGTAACAAGTAAAGTTAAGAAGGAAACTCAAAAAATTGCGAAAGAACTACTAAAACTTTATGCGGAAAGAAAGGCCGCCAGAGGACATAAATATGATACTGACAACGATATTCAAGCGCAATTTGAAGAAACTTTTCCGTATGAGGAAACCCCCGGCCAAATCAAATCTATAGAGGATACAAAAAGAGACATGGAGAGTCCACAGCCGATGGATAGACTGATTTGTGGAGATGTTGGGTTTGGTAAAACAGAGGTGGCTCTGAGGGCGGCCTTCAAGGCTGTGCAAAACAAAAAACAAGTTGTTATTATTTCCCCTATTACGATTTTGGCGGACCAGCATTACAAATCATTCAATAAAAGAATGAAGGATTTTCATGTACGAGTGGAGATGCTTAGTCGATTTCGATCTCCAAAACAGCAAAAGGAAATTGTGAAAAAGTTGGGGAAAGGTGAAATAGATATCGTGGTCGGAACACATAGGTTGTTGCAGCCGGATATTAAATTTAAAGATCTTGGTTTGGTGGTTATTGACGAGGAGCAGAGGTTTGGGGTTAAGCAAAAGGAAAAGCTGAAAGAGCTCCGGAAAGAGGTGGATATTTTGACCCTGACCGCGACACCTATTCCGCGAACTTTGAATATTTGTTTGAATAAACTGCGTGATATTACGACTATTACTACTCCGCCGTTTGGGCGTTTGCCGATTATAACCGAGGTGAGGAAATATTCGCCGTCGCTGGTGAAGGAAGCTATTGAAAAGGAGATTGAGAGGGGAGGGCAGGTGTACTTTTTGCACAATCGTGTGCAGACGATCGATAGTTTTGCGGATAAACTGCGCGAATTGATTCCGAAGGCGAGGTTTGTGGTTGCTCACGGGAAGCTCGGGAGTGGGGACTTGGAGGAGAGAATTATGGCGTTTAAAGAGGGGAAATATGACGTTTTGGTTTCGTCGACTATTATTGAAAATGGGATTGATTTGGAGAATGCTAATACTTTGATAGTGAACAATGCCGAGAAGTTTGGACTGTCGCAGTTGTATCAATTGAGAGGGCGTGTGGGACGCGGAAAGCGTCAGGCATACGCGTATTTTTTGTATCATGGGCAGAGGTTGAAGTTGGACGCGAAGAAGAGGCTAAGGGCGATTGTGGAAGCGAGCGAGCTTGGTAGTGGATTCCAGATTGCGATGAAGGATCTCGAGATTCGTGGGGCAGGAGATATTTTGGGAGCGAATCAACATGGGGTGATTAACGTCGTGGGTGTTTCGCACTTCATGAGGATGCTGAACAGGGCGGTTGAGGACTTGAAGGCCGGGCGTATATTTGAAGGCGAAGAGGAAATTAGTGATGTTTCTATCGAATTGCCGATTCCTTCTTATATCCCGGACAGTTATGTGGTTGATTCCAAGCAAAAGATTGGGGCTTACCAGAAATTGTCGTCCGCGGACACATTAGAATATCTGAAAGAAGTTAAGGAAGATTTCATAGAAGATTACGGAAAAATGCCTCGAGAAGTCGCGAATTTGTTTAAAATTATTGAATTGAAAATTTTGGCGAAGACTGCGGGGCTGGTTAACGTAAGGGCTGAAACCGTTCCGATGAGTAAGGACAAGGAAATAGTTTTGCACATGTCGAAGAGGGTCAAGCCTGCGAATATTATTAGTCTTTTGGAATATAATCCGAAATGGATTATTAGCGGGACGAAATTGCGTATAAATATTGAGGACTTAGGGGAAAAGTGGTTTGATGGTTTGAAAAAGAGCCTGGACGTTCTCGCGAAAAAGGTGAAGCATGGGAAGAGGCAGTAGTTGGGTTTTCGTTTTACGTTACATTATTAAATTTTTAAGATGGGTGATGCTGATAGAAACGGTGAGGTTTGAATTTTTAGGGGATTCCGAGGGTTTGATGGATGGGGTTGATAGGGAATAT
>JAACEU010000070.1 GCA_011682355.1 Nitrospirota bacterium
CTGCAGTTTCGTTATAAGCATATACAGATAATTGAGGAGGAAAGAATAATCCCCATTCCCCAGTCTTCTCCATATGAGCAATTATTTTAGGTAATAAGCTCTCATATTCTTCTTTAGAGTATTGTTTATTTAATATGCAATATTTCTTATGATGAAGACCGATACAGCCGAAACAACTTTCACAGGCATTACAACTATCACAGTAACGAAGAGAACTTGAAGACCAAGTATAACTACAGAAAGCTATATCAGTTGAACCTCTTGTAACTGCGGAATAATATACTCTGTCGCAACCAGGCCATCCTGCTGAATAGCAATTATGAGCATCTCTGGATCCCGATAGAGAGATGGAATTATATCCGTCTTCAGCATCGAAACTTTCATAGCAATTGATACAATTTTTTGAATTATAAACGTGGTCACCAATAACATTTTCGCAATTTAAATTGTGTGCATATCTATGTACTGCTTGTGATTTCACTTTATCTTGAAAATGTTTATATGCTTTTTCAAAAGAGGTTAATGTCTCATTTAAAATTTTTTCCTTTTCTTTTTCAAACTCTCCTTTGGTGCAGGGCTTGTTATGAATGTAATAACTTTTATTTGATAAATTACTACAAAATATACAATTCTTACATCCTCTTAATTGATAAGAAAAATAGCAGTCGTTACAGTTGGTAGATTCTTCTAAGACAATGCAATTATAACCTCCATTTACATCGCTGCACATGTAGCATAGCGTGCTGTCGTTTGTGTACATTGAATCAAAGACATCTTTATCATTGACCATCCAATATGAATAATGTAGATCTTCGCATTTATACACCAATGAATTCAGATATGAGTTGCGTGATTCACGAATATGGCCATTGTAATCACAATTTATTGAATTAAAAACTGACGTACCTTCACGTGGCACTATTTTTTGTAACTCCTGGAATTGCTCAAAGAACGACTTATTAAAATCAAAATCTCTTCCATAATCTAGTGCATTCCACTCATCTCCCCACCATATTTCATTTTTGTAGACTGGGAATGGAGTGTTTTTATCATAAGCACTAATAATATCTTCATGCGTAAAATCGCACTTTCGCTTATACAATTTCCACTCATTTCGTGTTGCCATAACATCTCTAATCCTTTCTTCAGGACATGTATTAGGCAGTGGCACTCCCATTCTTTCACATAGGTCAATTTCTTTTTTTGTAATATCAAATTCTAGACCTGTTCTTTGGCAAATTTTTTTAACCATAATCAGATTATATCAGCTTATTTGAAAAGTTCGATAATATTAGTACATTCCTAAAACTTCCCAGGACATTGCCTTTTATTCATATCCTTCGCTCCCTGCAGGATTTTATCGAGGATAGGGAAGGTATGCTTCAAAGTCGTATTGTACGCATCCAAACCGGTCACAAGCAGTTGAGTACCGGCATCATTGGTCTCTTTGTACAAAGACTTAAACTTGGTATTCATCTCGGACCTTGTTTTGTTCAAATCATAATTAATATCAGAAACACTAATAGCATCCAACAAAGCACTTTGAGTTATTGTTCCGGATGAACCGGTGGTTGGAGCATTTTGTTTAAACTTTTTCGCAATGTCGGCTATGCCTTCTTTTGCCTCCAGATTGTTAATATTTATCTGTAACCATCCTTTGTAAGTAGCCTTCAAAGAATTTGCATTTACTGATTCAACAAGTTTTTCAGCGGCTCCGGCGATTTCTTTTTTAGCCGTTTTTGCCGCAGTACCAAGCCCACCGGCGGAATCTACAAACTCCTTCCATTTCTTCGAAACTTGCTCCCACGCATCATTTTTGCAGACGATATATTCATTTACACGATCTTTGTACTTTACATGTAGCTTTGCGATCAAAATATCTAACTCGGAATCGGAAAGAACAATTTTGCCCTTATATTTTGCCTTAATATCTCCTTCTATTTTTGCCGCCGAAGTTCTCAAAGAGTCAGGATTCTCAGCTTGCCGGGTACTTATCAAATCAAACGGCATACTCGCGACAACACTTCCATCCACAATATTTCGAACATAATAAATCTCTATTTTGACTTCATCCATCGCGCGTTTCAAAGCGGGGACTTTCTCGCTTTTACAAGTCAAGAAAGCATCACGAATATATTGCCTCATCTTATCTTGCTGAAGTATAAGTCCGCTAATATCGGTGGCCTGGCACTTATTTCTCATCAAAATATCCTTCCACGGCTCAATTACGCCATTGTAAAAGCCATCATTAAAAATAAAAGTATTCAGGAACAGAATAAAGTCAGTATTTCCCTTTTGTATACACCTTGCAAAACTCAAGCCTCCCTCAACATTCGCATCAGTATCCGAGCTCGCCGCCATAGCTCCAGATGCAGGCATCAAGATAGAGAGACACAACGAGATAGCTATAATTTTCTTTCTAATATTTTTCATTAAAAGCTTGGTTTTTGTTTAATTTTAGGGAATTGTTCAACAGTTTTTTGGTACTGAAGAGCATATCCGCTAAAGAAATTATTCATTAATTTTATTTCCTTCAAGATTCTTTGAATAAATAGAGCCGCATTCTCTCCCACAGAAGCATCTCCAAAGTTTTCAATTTCCTTCAACGCTTCAGCCTCCCTTTCCAATTTAGTCTTAGCTAAATCAACAAACTGACTCTCAATAGTTGTACTGCCCGAAACAAACTGCAATTTGAATTCATCTTCCAGTTTCGTATCACCGGAATACCCCAAGAACGGCTGATATCTGTCGACCATTTTCTTCCATTCATTAAATGGGTTATTTAAGAATATAATATCGTCATTCGGTGGGGAAGGAATAGGTGCTGCAATTGAAATAAACTGGAAGTTCAACAAAGTCCCGGCATTCTTACATTTTGCCGATTCCATCAAATTACCGGTAGCTTTGTTTGGGACTAATGAATGTCTCAAAGTCTTGTTCATATTTTCACTAATCTTATTAATTTCACAAATAACACAGCTGTCACCGGGGTTGTAACTGGTATACGTTTTTTTCTTGAAACTTGTCTGAAGACAAACGGAAATATACGCGGCAAGACCTCCTTCATTGAACGCCGCACCTGCACCGGCGGCTTGATTGATAATAGAATTCGTAACTCCACCCAAACTACTAAATCCCGCATCTCCAAAACCACTTCCGGCTCCGGCACCGGTTTCAGGAGCGCTTGTAATATTCGGACAGAAAGTTTTGCTCCAATCTCCGGATTCAGCGGCCGCTATCTCTTCTTCTCCATCATCATCACCCACAGAATCATCATCATCGTCCCCACCTCCAGAACCTCCGCCACCACCACCTCCTCCTCCTTCGCTACCTCCGGCTCCACCCTCAGCCCCATCGCCAAATTCATCCTCATATTCACCCAAAACATCACTAAGATCATCTTCAATAGGACACACATCCACATCCAAAACACCCACGTCCACATCCTCACCTCCAACCTCTATACTGGCCTCCCCATCCGAAACAGTCAGGCCTTTGACCACACTTCCCAAAGTTGCACCCGGCTGTCCACTCGCAACGTAAGGATCAGCCAAATTCAAACTCTCGGTCGGCAAAACAGGGGAATCCATTTGCTTATCAAAAGGATCGCCCACCAAATTCACAGATTTCTCCATAAACAAAATCTCCTCAATCACACTAAGATCATAAATAAGATCAAACCCAGAATCCGAAGTATCTCCATTCGAAAAGATCTCACTCGGAGTCACAGAAGTATCTATCTCCTGCTGTAATGCATAAATCTCTATCAGCAGATCATACTGCTCACGCAACTGCGCCGCGGCCAAAGTCGCTTGCTCTTGAGTCAAATTTGTAGATTTTTTAGGATTATTAAATATCGGAGCAATACTTCCATCCAGAACATTTTCAACCTCCTGCATGGTAAGTCCAAACGATTTTCCTATATCCTTCTTCGCGTCCCTCGAAGGTTTATCCAGAATTTTGTCCCGAACCATCACATAAGTATTTTTCCCTTTAGAAGTACCAAGAACGTCTCCCCATTTCAAATTCGCGGCACCCGCCACAAGCTGATCCCAGGCGTTTATGTCTCCATAAGCCACTCTCTCTTCTTTCATATAAATCATCCCCGCAGAGACTGCGATTCCAACGAGGACACCCAAGATGATGGATATATATTTTTTCATAATTATGGACATTGATCAGAAGTGGCATCAACAAACCGCAAAGGGAATGTATCAGTCTGTTTACGGATTTTGCCTAAGGCAATTTTATATTTTGTCAGGTTATTGATAATCTCCTTATACTTTTTGTGCATTGGATATGCGGATTGGAATTCTTTATAAACATTTACGGCCGCCTCCAGGACAATCTTTGAGTCCTTCGCGTCTTTGTCGATCTCATCACCGCGAGT
>JAACEU010000071.1 GCA_011682355.1 Nitrospirota bacterium
TTATACTTTTCCCGGTCGCGTCACATTTTCTTTTATATAAAACTCTTTCATTCCTCCACACAAGCCGCCTTTGCTGTCTACAATCAGGACAAAGAGTCGGCGGCGAAATCTCATATTTCCTCCCCCCAAATTCAGGAGATATTTTTTTATAAAAAGCCAAATCCTCCTCGGCAATCTCAAAACTCGTACCACATTGTTTACACTTATCCATAAATTGCTTCATTATAACATTTTTCACAGTATACTGTCTCGGGCCTCTCCGGTGAATAAGAAGTTCTTATATCAGCTCCGCATTTATCACACTTCCTATCCCAAACCTGATGTGGATTTCGCACCGACAATCGAACTTCATTCCTGGTTTCCGGAGCTAACCGAGGAATCGGAATCCGCAACCTACGATAAAACTTTAATTCCTTTTCATTAATCTTATAAGGTCGCCCAGACTTCTTGCAAACCAAGCTTTTATCCAAAATATCATCTCCAACATCATCAATCGAATCAGGAATATCCGCGCCGCTTCCAATCTCCTTTTCCTCTTCCTCTATCCATTTCAAGCCCGCGGCAGAAACTTCTTCCCGGGTCATCGGGAACAAATCATGAGCAATCGTTTCGTTATATGCCCACGGAGAAATATTCATCGGAAAAAATTCACCCCACTCGCCCGTCGATTTCATATGCTCAATAATCCGTGCCCTCAGTTTAAAATATTCTTCCTTTGAGTATTGCTTATTCAAAATACAATACGAAGCCTTTTTCATATTCGTACAACCAAAAAGATCATGAGAATTCTGGACAACCATATCGCAATAATGAGTGTCGTTTGCATGCCAAACAAACGATCCATAAGCACAATTTACGCCGGAAATAGAACCCAACATTTCATAAAACAACTCACATCCTGCGTGGCCCACATGATCACTACTCGCGGCATCTTTAATACCCCAACCCGCTAGATAAACATCTTTCAAATCTTCAGCCGGTCCGGAAATATCAAAACAGTTATAAGCATTTTTCGTATTCACCAAATTGTCTCCAAAACTATTTTCAGTATTAACTAAATTCGCAAATTTATGAGGGAATTCCAGCCGAAATTCATCAAATTTCTTTTTCATTTCCTCAACAGCAGAGTAACTTCCAAAATCAAACTCCTTCATCTTCGCTTCATACTCATCCTTCGAATATCTCTTGTTAAAAATGTGATATTCCTTATTCCTCAACCCCACACAAAACGTACAATTACTGCATCCACGACAATCATACAAAAACACACTATCCCGACAGTTTTGAGAATTTCGACAATACTTACTCGCATACATTTTTACACAATCAATTAGCTCATAACTCAATTTCGACTCCTCAACAAAGTAAGTGTCATGCAAATCTTGCGAATGAAAACAAAAAGTGCTATACATGCAGTCTTCATTATAGTCGCCACCAAAAACCAAATAACAATTCTTGTTTGAAGTCGTAATATTACAATACTCGCTATTCTCACCCTTCGTATTCATCAAGCTCAACCGCGGGACCGCCAACTGCAATTCATAAAACTGTTCAAAAAACGGCCGGTTAAAGTCATAATCACGACCATATTCTGATTCATCCCAATCGTCACTCCACCAAGCATCCTGCGAATAAACTTTGTAAGGTTTGTCAGGCGAATACAGGGAAATCATCGGCTTACCGGTCAGATCACATTTATCTTTGTAAATCTTCCGCTCATTTCGACGAGCCAAACGCCGACGCAATCGCTCCTCCGGACGCAAAGTAGGCAAAGGAAGTTCCATACGCCGCAACAGATCCTGCTCCCATTCGGTAATAATAAATTTATCAGCCATGGAAATTAACCATACAGGAGTTTTAAAAATTTTTTAAGAAAATTTAATGTTTTTTTAATATATGCTTGCTACACATTAATCATGATTAAAAAAATAACACTGCCGGCACAGCTAAAAGAAGTTTACAAACCGCCAAATGGGCTTTATTACAAAGGCAATCCAAATTGCCTCAACAAAACATGCATTTCCATAGTCGGAACAAGAAAATACACAGAATATGGAGAATTTATGACTCAAAAAATCATCGAAGAGCTTGCAGTCCTCGATATAGCAATTGTATCCGGTCTAGCCATAGGGATAGACACAATTGCCCACAAAACCGCATTAAAATTCGGAATCCCGACAATCGCAGTGCTTGGCAGTGGATTAAAAAACATTTACCCAAAAGTAAACCTAAACCTCGCCCAAGAAATCACACAAGACGGTCTCCTTGTATCCGAATATGAACCCGAAACCGAGCCGATAGGTTACAATTTCCCCCAAAGAAATCGAATAATCAGCGGATTATCGGTAGCGACAATAGTAATAGAAGCCCCGGAAAAGTCCGGAGCCCTCATCACGGCAAGATTTGCCCTGGAACAAGGCCGCGAAATCTTCGTTGTCCCCGGAGACGTAGACCGCACAAACAGCAAAGGAATAATAAATCTTCTACAAAGAGGAGGTGCCTACCCAATAACCTCGGGACAAGACGTAATAGAATCCCTGAAAATCCAACCTCACTTATTCCCGCAAGAAAAATCCCAAGAAAAATCGCAAGAAAAATCCAACCAACCGACCTACAAATTCACTACGGAAGAACAAAAAATCATAGACAACATGCGAAAACGCCGTCCCATCACTCTCGAAGAAATTGCAAATAAATCCTCGCTACGAACCGAAAGAATTCTAGCCACCCTGTCAATGCTCGAAATAAAGGGACTCATCTCCACAAAAGATGGAAAATATCTCCGCAAGTGCTAGAATGATCTCAATATGAGAAAAATCAGAACACATCACAAACACAAAGAAGGGAAACAACTAGCTTATTTGGCGTTAATAACAGGAATTGGAGCAAGTCTAACACTTCCAATCCTGCCAAATTTCATAAAAACAATATTAAATACGGACACTTCCGTCAGCGTTTTTTATTCGGGCATGGCAATAATAATGCTACTGGCCGCTCTCGCAAGCACATATATTTTCAAAAAAGTAGACCGTGCAAAAACAGTCAAAGGAAGTCTACTCATCACAAGCGCAGCATTCTTATTTCTGGTTTTTACAACAAGAATACACGCCCTCGCCTTCCTAAATTCACTTCAAGTAATTTTTGCACTCTTCATAGCAATGAGTTTATCCCTTTACGTGCGAGATTATGCCAAAAGCAAAAACCTCGGAAAAGAAGAAGGGAAATATTTCAAATATGCAAATCTCGGATACCTAATAGGACCACTTATCGGAGGATTCACAGGAGCATATGTAGGCTACGAAGCCGTTTTTATACTGTCATCACTTACTTTTATTTCTGCATTCTTTTACTTCAATCACTTACACATAGTCCAAGATCATCCCGTATTAAACTCTGAGAATCAATTGAAAAGCTACCAAATAGTTTCAAATCTAAAGCAATATTTCACCAACAAAAACAGATGCAAAGTATTCACATTTACATTATTTCTAATGATCTGGATAGGATTTAGGAGGCTCTACATCCCACTCTATGTAGTTTTCACAGGATACATCGAAAGCATGACGGGAATAATTATGGCTTTGGCCATACTTCCGCTAATATTGCTCGAAGTAAAAACAGGGGAGTATGCAGACAAACACGGAGTCCAAAAACCAATTGCAACCGGATTTATAATAATGGCAATTAGTCTTTTTATAATATTCTTCAGCCCATTCACAATGCTGAATTTCATTGTTCTAATTTTAGCCCATCTCGGAATGGCGTTCGTAGAACCACTTCAGGAATATTATCTGTTCAAAAACTTGAAAAAAGAGGAGGAAGATAAACTATACGGGGTATACATGACAGCAGATCCAATCGCGCTATTTATTACACCGGTAATAGGGGCATTAACATTATTGTTATTACCCTTCAATTATCTGTTTCTCGTTTTTGGGATGTTAATGATTCTTGCCAGTGCCTTCTCCTGGGTTACTTTGCGACATTCGTTACCCGATGCACTTCCTCAAGAGTCGTCAAGCCCGCAGCAGCCTTGATGAAACCATCTTCACGCATTGTAATGATGCCTTCCTTTCGCGCCGCCGCAATGAGATCTACAGAACTCGCATTATTGAGGATTAATTGTTTCAACTCAGAAGTAATAGTAACAACCTCGCAGATCACAAGACGCCCAAGATAACCGGTGCTACTGCAAGCATCACATCCCACAGTCTTAACAACCGTTTCAGGGATTTCGGTATCTGTCCCGGGATTAACTTTCTTCAGATTTTCAA
>JAACEU010000072.1 GCA_011682355.1 Nitrospirota bacterium
TAGCACCAAAACCCAAACCAGCACCAAAACCCAAACCAGCACCAAAGCCCAAACCAGCTCCAAAGCCCAAACCAGCACCAAAGCCTAAACCAGCACCAAAACCCAAACCAGCTCCAAAGCCCAAACCAGCACCAAAACCCAAACCAGCACCAAAGCCTAAACCAGCACCAAAGCCTAAACCAGCATCTGCCACAAAAAAAGTGCCAGATACGCCCTCAAAACAACTAGACAAAATGGCCAAAGATCTCAAAGCTACAGGATTTGAAATAGTTGAAAAGCCAGGTATATTCCCAAAAATGGGGTATGCAAAATATAAAAATCACAGAGTTGGTATAATGTTAGTTCCAAAAATCCCTTATCTTAGTGATAAAAACAAGATTTTATTCGAAATCTCAAGCCTGCCAAAAAATCAAGGAGGAGGAATACGAACCGCAGATACTGTTGCGGAAATAAAAATCGCGTTGGAAAAAGTAAAAATGCGAATAGTCGAAGTTTCAAACGTAAAAGACTTAATCGACAATATCGCCCCATATACAACGATCAATCTAAAACCAGGAACATATAATCTTGCTGAAATCAAAGAAGTCAGATCAAAATATGTAGAAAGATTCGATGCAGAAGAAAATCCTAACAATCCTGAATACGAATATCATATAAAAAATGTAACAGGACTAATAATTAGAGGACCAAAAAAAGGAAAAGCAGAAATTCTTACAAAGCCAGATTACGGATGGGTCTTTTCAGTAAAAAATTCTGAAAACGTAACATTTGAGAACCTTACACTCGGACACACAACTCCAGGCACGTGCGACGGTGGAGTATTACAATTCAACAATTCGAAAGTCATCCGAATCAAAAATTGCGATCTTTTTGGTTGCGGGACAGTAGGATTAGGTATCAATAATGTAAAAGATTTTAGGTTTGACGAATCAATCATCAGAGACTGTACAGACGGAATCTTAAAAATGATTAGTTCATCAGATATCCGCTTCTTCAAAAGTGAATTCAGAGATAATAAAGAATTTTTTGGTTTCAATTTTGCAAAATCAGAAAGAATTACTTTTGACCAATGCTTGATCAGCAATAATCAGACTCTTTACGACGATTATTTCCTCTTCAATGATGATGCAAACAGCAATGAACAAATCGTAGTTAAAAATTCAACAATTACTGGAAATAAAGGAAAATTCATGGTTTCCGGAAGAATGACATTTGAAAACACAAAAATAAGCGGAAACAAATTCACAGCCATACAAGAACCCTAATTACTTCTGGTAATAACTACCAGCAATATCAAAGAAAATATCTGCATTCTTATTTTCCGTACCATAAGCATTGAAATATTGTAGAACTCCTACCTTTCCATCCAGCTTATAAGAATAGACATAAATATTTTCATCTTCTCCGGTAGTTCGACCATTCACCACAGTTCCTCGCGGAGCTCGATAATGCCTCTTCAAAGTTTCCAACCCATTGATAGTCAAATTCTCTGAGTCAACAAATGGATGTTCAAACCAAACGCTTGTATTCAAATCAGAACCGGCCTTCGTATAAGTATGCACATACGCATCTACGCCATCCTTGTCACCAAAAATAAAATCATACTCGGGACTCAAAGTATCATATCCCCATTTCACACCTTGATACCAATCTGGATGATAAAACGCAAAACCATCACCATCATAAGTCACCCATCCAGGATAATCACTACTATCCGGAGTAATTGGTTCAACCGGTTCCGGTGCTTCAACCAAAAGCTCAGGTGAACTCTTTTCTGTAATTTCCTCCCTGATTCTCCAAATCATTTCAGCCATTTCCCCACGAGTTATTTGCTTACTCAAAGCATCAATAGTAGACGGAATATAATTATTATCCTGCAAAACATTCACATACCCCTCATACCACTGCTCACCTTCCACCACATCGTAATCAAAACCAATCACGATAATCTTTGCCGCCTCCACAAAATTGATTTTATCAGCACCTTTGAAAGTTCCATCATCATATCCATTGATAATTCCATTATTCGCCGCTACACAAACATAATTTTCATACCATTGATCCGCAGTAATATCTGAAAATATCGTCCCCGGCGAACAATCCTCAATTTCCGAGTCCTCAAAAGTCGCCTCAATAATAATTTTTGTAAATTCAGCCCTATTTATATCATCATCCGGTTTGTAACTGCCATCGCTATATCCATCAACAATCCCCTCCCCCTCTACATAATCAACCGCAGCAAAATACATATGCGAAGTGTCCACATCAGTAAAAGCAACAACCACCGGTGCCAACACCAAAAAGCACATTACAGCAAACATAGAACGTGCAAGAGTTTTCATATTTATAAGGTTAAAGAAAGACCTGTTATTCTTTTTTTTCTCCGCCACCTTCATCGCCTCCGCCTTCTTTCTTCTCTTCACCTTCCTTCTTCTCTCCTCCTTCAGCACCCTCTTCACCTTCAGCACCCTCTTCACCTTCAGCACCTTCCTCACCTTCAACCACAACCGGTACTTCTTCCTCTTCTTCCCTTGGAGCAGATACATTCGCAACTACATCCTCAGGATCATTCAAAATTTCGATTGTATCAGGGACAATAAGATCTTTTACCCTAATGTAATCAGTAAACTCAACCAAGCTTTCAATATTAACCTCAATACTGTGGATCAAATCTTTTGGTAAACATTTGATATTAACTTCCGTAGTATTTGTAGTCAAAACACCTGCAAGTTCTTTCACAGCAGGTGCAATACCCGTAAACTCAAGGGGAACTTGAGTTTGTAGAGTTTCACCCATTCTCACATTAGCAAAATCCACATGAACAATATCGTCTGTAATCGGATCCAACTGTACTTCATGCGCCAATACGTTAATTTCATCCTTACCATCTATTTTCAAAGTAATAATCGTATTTCCTCCCGCTTTTCTAAAAACTCTTCGAAAACTCTGATAATCCATCTGCATAGATTTATTCTCAACACCTCTTCCGTAATATTCAGCAGGAATAAGGTTTTGCGCCCTAAGGTCAGACACCTTTGTGCCTTCGCCTCTTGTCTGTACTTCTAATTCAACAGTATCCATATGTGTCATATAAATTTGCGGGTTTTACTCTAAATGAAAAGAAATTTACATGCAATAGAAAATCGGATATAAGTTAACTAACATTCTTAACCAAATAATTATGAATACAGGCCTAATAATAGGAGGCGCGGTATTACTGCTCGTTATTTTAATGGTAGTTCTCTACAACTCCCTAATTCGTAAGAAAAATAACTCCCAAGAAGCTTGGAGTGGAATTTCTGTACAAATGAAACGCAGATACGACCTAATTCCAAACTTGGTAAATACTGTAAAAGGTTACGCAAAGCACGAAAGCGAGCTTTTCGAGAAAGTAACAAAAGCCAGAACCGCAGCAATGGGTGCAACCTCAATGAAAGATCACGCCAAAAACGAAAATATGCTAACCGGAACACTAAAATCCCTCTTTGCGGTAGCCGAAAACTATCCGGATTTGAAAGCAAACCAAAATTTCATGCATTTGCAGGAAGAATTGACCGACACAGAAGACAAATTGCAAGCCGCTCGAAGATTCTACAACAACGCAGTCAAGAGTCTGAACACAGCAATCGAAAGTGTACCAACAAATATAGTCGCCGGAATGTTCAAATTCAAAAAACGAGAATTCTTTGAACTGGAAGAGGGTGAAAAAGAAGCCGCAAAGAAACCTGTAGAAGCTAAATTCTAATAATGACCAATTTCAATCGATCGATTTATGACCAAATGCGAGCAAATCGCTGGAGAACAGCATATATGTTCATGATTTTCCCAATAATTATCATTGGACTCACATACATTGCGTTTTTGCTCACGGGATTATTCGATTCAGATTATTCAATCAGCCCAATCGCACTCGCCAACGAAATGATGAGCACAGTTGGATTTTGGGTTTTGCTTGCAGTTATAGTTTGGTCGTTTATCAGTTATTTCCTGGGATCAAGAATGATAATGGCTTTCGCGGGAGCAAAACCAATCAAGAAAAAAGACAATCCGAGACTTTATAGAATAGTGGAAAATGTTTCAATTGCCGCCGGTCTACCAAAAACACCGGACATATATATAATAAATGACATGTCCCTCAACGCATTCGCAACCGGAACTCATCCAAAAAATTCCAAAGTTGCAATCTCAAAAGGATTATTAGAAAAACTCGACAAAAACGAACTTGAAGGCGTAATGGCACACGAAATCGGACA
>JAACEU010000073.1 GCA_011682355.1 Nitrospirota bacterium
TAGGACAATTGGCTAATATGGTTGATAATTTGGGTACCCAGATTGATAATCTTCGAGATAAGTTCAAAGAAGTAGATCGTTTAGTTGATAGTAACGATGGAAGATTTGACCGATTACATCTAGCGGTTCATTCTGTGAGTAGTGAAAGACCTTTAGCTACTTGCCTATCTCCCGGAAGGCCTCCTAATATTTCTTTAGCAGAGCATTCTGTGAGTACTGCTGATGTGCATGGAATTATCATATCTGTTTAATGATACAATGCGTTTGCTGTTTTATGATGTTTGAAAAATAGTGATCAATAAGCCGATGAACATAAGTAGCTTGGTTCGACCAATCCAAAAACTTTGAGAAAAAGTCGACAGGATACTTGTTCCTTGTCGGCTTAACCATTTATTCACCAGGAGGATGTAAATGCAAGAGTCAAAAGAAAAAGAGAGTATTTGGGAATGGATTATTTTAATCGCAGCGATTCCCATGATTTCATACTTACTATTTCTGATATTATTTTCGGTTGGAGAAATATTTATTCAACCCCTTCGTGAATACCGCCATGCCATATATATATTCTTGACGTCCAAGAGCTTTGTTATTGGACTAGTGATTAATGATGGCGTATTATTTTTGGCAATTTGTATTGGTCTTCTCGAAAAACGGAAAGAACGAATGGAAAGGCAAACGACAAGGAACTAATCACACGAGGGGGACGCTTCTGCGCTACCTCGTGTTTCTCATGCCCAACAATTACAGTTTTTGATCTGCACTTTTTTACCGGGATTCCCGGTAGTTTGACATTTTACCTGAATTCCCGGTATACTTGTATTATGAAAATACATATTCCAAACAGTGTATGGCTGGGTAACATCGATCCCTTTTTGCGGGGGTTTGACCCAAGCCTGCCTAACGAATTAGAAATAACATTCAATAAAAAATGGATGTCTATTCACCCAATGGTCTTATCGATGATCGCCGCTCTCGGATTACAAGTAGATTCATCGAAGATTCAATGCGAAAAACTTGAAGCAACTTCAAAGCATTATTTGGAAAGAATGAAGTTATTCGATTTCTTAGGCGTAAAATCCGATATAACGATAACAGAGCACGAAGCCGCTGGAAGGTTTGTACCATTAACTCAAATCAAGGATTCGGCGTCATTAACAAAATTCGTTACAGAAGTAACGCCGTTGTTGCACCTAGAGCCGAAGCATGCTGAGCCAATACGCTACATCATGAGCGAATTAATAAGAAATGTACTTGAACATTCATTATCAAAACACGGAGCAATTGTCTCCGCTCAATATTACAAGAAAAGTAATACTATACGAATCGGCATTGCTGATACAGGTATCGGTATATGGAAATCAATGAATGAATCTTATAATCCTAAAGACGATCTGGAATCACTTCGTATGGCTTTAACTCCCGGGATTACAGGCACAACAAGGAAAGAAGGCGGTACCGAACGTAATGCAGGCGCAGGTCTGTTTTTCATTAAGTCGATTGCCTCAGTAAATAGTGATTTTTTCGTTATTTATAGTGGGAAAGCAATGTACAAACTCCTAAAAAGAACCGGTAAAAAAATCCAATTACATGCTGACCCCTTGAAAGATCGACATTCAAAGCGAAATGACTTACCAGGCTGGCACGGAACTGTAGTCGGCATAGATCTTTCACTAGATACTACCCAGGAATTTTCTCTATTACTACAGCTTCTCAATCAAACCCTGAAAGAGGCAATAAAGGAAAGAAAAAAAGCTCGTTATAAAAAACCACAATTCATATGATTCACGTAAAACTTTTCAAACAAGTAGGACCCTTTGCAGAAAATAAAGATATTGCAAGAGAAATAAGGCTAAAAAAACTTATTCCCGCTTTGGAAAAAAACAAGAATATTACATTGGACTTCGAAAATATTGACGGAGCCACTCAATCATTCGTTCATGCCTTAATTAGTGATCTTATAAGAAAATATGGCAGTGAAGTCCTGGACAAAATTCAATTTAAATCGTGCAATGATACTGTAAAAGCTATTATCTCTATAGTTGTCGATTATATGCAAGAGAGTGGTTAAATGGGAAGACGAAGGATGTGGAAAAGATTCGGGGTCTTTCTATTCTCCATGGAAAGGGGTATCATAATGAATGAATTTAATTTTAAATTTCTATGGCACAAATTGTTCTTTACACAAAGTCATATTGCCCTTATTCAAAGAATTGTAAAATATTTCTTGAGGAAAAAAATGTTGATTACAGCGAGAAAATTGTTGAAGACGACCCTACTCTTGAGAAAGAGATGGAAACTAAATCCGGTGGCCGAACCGATACTCCTCAAGTTTTTATAAATGATCACCATATCGGAACTTTTGATGATCTGAAAGCCCTGGATTCTCAGGGGGAATTGGATAAAATGCTCGATCTCTAAATATTCCATATGAATAAATGGGTAATCCTTGGCAGAATAATCGTTGCTGTTGTGATAAATGATATTTTGAGAATTATGAGGTTTGATTGAAATTAATCTGTGATATAATTTGTCTATGAAAATTAAATTTGCGGGTGCCGCCAAGGAGGTTACCGGTTCGAAACATTTGATCACTTTCAACGGGAAGAAGATTCTTCTCGACTGCGGGATGTTCCAGGGGCATCGTGAAGAGGCCGATAAGAAAAACAGAGAGTTTCTTTTCGATCCAAAAGAAATAGATGTGGTTATTCTTTCTCATGCACACATCGACCATAGTGGACTTTTACCATATTTATCAAAATCCGGTTACTCCGGACCAATATATTGTACGCATGCGACTCGAGATCTTTGTAATTATATGCTTGCCGATAGTGCTTATATCCAGGAACGGGAATTTGAATGGATAAAGAAAAAGAAGAAGAAAAAAAATGGCAGTTTTACAGAGGAACCTCTTTATGTCATGGAGGATGCTGAAAATGCTTTGAAACAGTTTCATGCTGTTGATTATGAACAGAGTTTTGTTGTGGGAGAAGGGATTGTCGCTTCATTTTATGATGCCGGACATATTCTCGGATCTTCTCTGGTTCATTTGATTTTTTACGACAAGGATACAAAGAAGCATTTACGACTTTGTTTTACCGGAGATTTAGGTCGCCGTGGACTTCCCATCTTGAGAGATCCGGCTCTAATTCCTCAAACTGATGTGCTGATTACAGAAACTACGTATGGAAACAAACTTCATTCCGCTTTGCAGACTATTGGAGAAGATTTGGCAACTGTCATAAACAAAGTATGTGCCGATGGAGGCAAATTGATTATTCCATCCTTTGCGATGGAACGTGCGCAAGAGGTTATTTATCATATCCATAAACTGCGAGACTCAAAGAAAATTCCGCGGTTCCCTGTATATGTAGACAGTCCGCTTGCCGGTAATCTGACCGAGGTTTTCCGAATGCATATGGAGTGTTTTGACAAAGAAACATGTGATGAATTTGTAAAACACGGAGATAATCCTTTTGGTTTTAGTGAATTGACTTATACACGCTCCGTGGAGGATTCAAAGGCTTTGAATGAAAAATCCGGCCCTATGATTATCATTTCAGCTTCCGGGATGTGCGAGCACGGTAGAATTCTTCATCATCTAAAAAATAATATTGAAGATCCAAAAAATGTCGTCCTAATAGTTGGCTATCAGGCTGAGCATACACTTGGACGCAAGCTCGTGGATGGGCACAAACAAGTCAAAATCTTTGGAGACCCGTATCGGGTGAGAGCTGGTGTTTATGTAATGGATGCTTTTTCCGCTCACGCTGACAGGAGTGACCTACTTGATTATATTGGCAGGGTTGAAGGATTGAAGAGGATATTCCTGGTACACGGAGAAGAAAAGCAACTTAATGCCTTCAATGAAGCTCTACATCAGAACGGATACGATGACGTGTATATTCCAGGTCTCGGTGAGGAGGTGGAAATAGATTTCTCCAAATTATCTTCGTGAGAATATGTAGATTATAACAGAAGTCGTCGCTGTGGAAAAAGACTTGTGGTTTTCGGCGGCTTTTCTGTACAATTAGCCCGTCGCGCGGTAGCGAAGGCCGAAGGTCATCCCTCGCGGAAGTGAAAATATTTTAACCTCATTTCACATGGAAGATTTAAAAATGAAATTTAAAAAAGAACCTGTTGGTCGTCAGCGTATTATTTTTGCCGGGCTTGCCGGTGTTGTGGCGAGTTTTTTGCCGTGGTGGTCGTTTTTTTATTCTCAAAATGGTTGGCACGGTTATG
>JAACEU010000005.1 GCA_011682355.1 Nitrospirota bacterium
ACATAAGATATTTTGTTAATATGTGATAATGATATATATAAAATTGATTTGTATTGAACTGATGTCTACGCCCTTAATTAAAGAAAGGCGATAATAATAATCATATTCAGGATTTTGTCAAGTATTTAAACGGCTTTTTTTTAAAACTGTTACGAAAAAATCCCGGAAAAGTCAAGAAAAGCCCTCTACAAAGGGCTTTTCTTGACTGCTGTTTTTTTTAAAAAACTCTAAAAAAACTTTAAAAAACTCTAAATGGCTCCTGCATTATGTAGTTTGTAAAGCAATTCCGCGGCTTCACCTCTGGTTGTTGGATTAGATGGATATAGATATTCTCCATTAAACAATTGATACTTGTATGATTCGCATGCATAACTTGCATACCAGGCGTAATATGGTACATCGTTGTAATTTGTGTTGCATATTCCCATATTATATCCGGCCATAGCATCCAGCGTCTCAAATATCATTTTTAGGGCCTCGGCTCTATTTACAGTATCGGCGGGCCTTGCTGTGTAATAACCAACATCACCATGGAAAATTCCAAGCGTTTTACCTGTTCTAATATATGGCATATACCAAGCACCTACGTTTACATCGATAAATCCTAGATTTGTACCGTCATCAGGCAAAATAGTAGCATTGTAAGCTTCCAAAAGAACCTTCAAAAATTCTACTCTATTAATGTCATCATATGGTTGAAAAGTATTATCGGAATATCCTAAGAATATTCCCTCACTGGTAGTCCAGGCAATAGCGTCACAATAAGAAGATGAAGTATAAACATCAGTATATCCGGCACAATAATCACCGGTGTTGCCACCAAAACCATCCACTATTACATTTGCTCCAATACCGCTACTGCTACTGCTGGTTGTCGCACCGCCATCTATGTCACCAACACTTCCAATAACAAAATGACCACTTTCAGTCTCAGAGCTGCTCAATCTTGATACAATTTTGTATGTATAAACACCGTTTCTTAACTCATCCCCATCATCATCTGTGCCATCCCACAAAATCTCATGAGCACCGCTATCCTGATCGTCTAAATCAACAAGTTCAATTACTTTTGTGCCTGATGTGCTTGTTCCTTTATGAATTGTAATTACAACATCAGCATCTTCCTCAAGATCATAAAACAAACTTAAATATTCGCTTCCATCAGACAACACAGGAGATAAAAAATCCTTTGTAACATTGGATTTCGAACTTGAAACATCATCTTCATCGAGTTCAACATCAATTTTTTCAGTATCATAAATATCCTCATTTACCTTATTTTTGGCAACAACTTTTATTTCAAGATCATCGTCGTAATCATAACCTCCTCCATCCCATTCTACGGCATACCATTTATTTCCTTCAACCGCCATATCCTCAGCTATGTCATCGTCTTCATTACCTCCTTCAAGGACAAAAATATCTACAAGGGCATCTGAATCTACACGGAATAAAATATATGTAAATTCACTCAAATCATTGTCAAATTCATCCTTAGAAAGATATAAATCGTCAATTTCAGGTTTCTCGTATTCAACATCTATAGATTTTGACGCCTGTAATGCCGTACTGCCAACTTCTGAGTAGAAAATAATCCTCCATGTACCTTGGTCTACGTATTCATCATCATTATCAGTACCATCCCAAAAAACTTGTACATCATCTTCTTCGTCTACATTCGATTCATCATAAATTTCAACTTCTTGAGAACCCAGGATCGCAACAATCCTTAGTTCATCAAGATCCGTTTTTACATCAAATTCAATTTCCAACTCATCATCCTCAGCAGGCTCAAATGTTGATGAAGGACTCAAAGAAATAGCCCCAATATGGGAATTACTTTCAGTCAAATCACCCAAATCGTCATCAACGCTAACACTTGTAGTCTCAATTACTACACCATAGTCATTTTCAGCACGAACATGAACTGTATATGTACCAACGCCTACTTCATTTGATGAATTATCTTCCCCGTTCCAAACGATTGTATGGCTTTCATTCGCAAGATAGTTTGTGTGATTATAATCACTAAAGTCTCTTACTTCTGTGTCAGTATCATCGTAAATCTCCACAAGTAAGTCTGCGTCTTTTGTATTTGTAAATGTAATCTCCGTATCTTCAAAATCCGGATCAAAACTGGTAGGGGAAACAGACAAGCCGGAAATGCCGGGTTTATTGGAGTTATCATAGGAAACTGTTGCAGAAGCTGTACTTGTAACATCTGTATGACTGCTTTTAGAAGCAGAAAAATCGACCGTATAAATACCGGGATCAACTAATCTACCAGCATATTGTCCATCCCATACAAAAGTTCCCGACGCTGAGTTCGATGCGGTAAACGTTTTCAAAGTATTCTGGTCAGAATCTTTAACTGTTGCAGTAACTGAATCAGCATCCTGGTTTAATGTGTAGCTTATATTCAAATCTTCATTGTCTCCCAATGGGGAAGGATCCAAATCTCCTCCACCTGAAGCGGCAACTGTATAACTGGTGAGTGTCAGAGGTGTAATTGTATCAATCGTAATTGTTACATAGTCAAAATATGTAAATCCTCCATCCTCAACATACAATTTTACATGATAATCTCCATCGTCAAGAATAGTTCCACCATTGATATTATCTACTGTTCCATACCAGGTATAAGTTTTGGTACCTGCAGTCAAAGCGGCACCATTTACGATTGTAGCCTCTATAACATTGCTGGTGTCAGTGATTTGCAGAGTTACAGTCGCAGACTGGAGTAAATCAAAACTAATTGTTGCAATTTCTCCATTAGCGGGACGGAAAGTTGTTACAGAACTGCCGTCTACCAGTACATCAATATCAGTTGTGTACCCGGAAATAGCGGCCGTAGCAGAAAGGGCAGGCAGCATAATAGCCAGAATTGCTGTTACTATGACGCCTGTGAATACTTTTTTAAACATGATTAGAGGGGTTATATATTACTACTTATATATACGAAAATGGAGCCAATGATATACAACAAAAAGGCAATGGGGCAACGATTATGTATTGACGCATCGATAGAATAATTACATTAACCGATTATTGATCTAATTAAATAAATAGTCCCTTTATCATGCAATAAGCGTTGACCATCACTATCCAATACCGGCTTGGGGTGTTCGCTATTCTCCACAAGTGATCCGACGGTGTACGGCGTGCCATATTTCCCATTCAAAAAATAATGATCATTTCCTTTTGCATCGGGACGATCTCCCACTACCAAAATTTCTCTAAGATCCGGCCCAAATGAAATCCCTCTGTTTTCGCTTAAATAACGGCCAAATTGTTTAATGCCATTGTCCTTGTCTCCATCAGCCGGAGAAATAACCACTCCAATCCCTGAATCTCCAACGTGCACAAAATCCCCATAATTTGGATTCAAATCTGACAAAAATTCCAAAACTACCTTATAAATTTCCCGAGACAAACGATTTATTTCACCAATATCACGTGCATCTTGTGCCGCATCAGTCATATGAGTTCGCATTACCACAACAACTCTATGCGCGTCATAACAAATCTCACCATATTCCGAAACAGCTTCATGCAATTTACTCATAATCTCATCACGATCCATCAATTCATCCGGCCATTTTGATCTATAAAACTCCTCGAATTCACCTTTATCCGGATTATAGTCGTATCCCATCGACCCATTTTCTGCGATCAAAAAGAAATTTTCAAAAAACTTACTCTTTTCATCCGGCGAAACCTCCTCAACTATCGCACTCATCGCTCGTTTCTCAAAAGACTCCAACTGCCGCCCGGTACAAAAAGCAATGGGCATCTTGTGCGCCAGCTTCACCAGCGCATCAACCATTTCATGAGTAAGACGATAAACCCCATCAGAGGTCACAGTCCCATCAAAATCAAACATTGCGGCTTTGTAGTCCATTATTCGTTTTCCTTCTTAATTACTCCCCAGTGATATAGATATAAAGGCAAAGCTACAAGAATCATAGCCAAATATTGCGCCAAATCGCGTTTAATATCATTCATGCGTTGTTTCTCACGTTGTGCTTTTGTACTGGCAATACATTTTTCCATCTCATTATCTGTCATTTTCACTTTCTCATTGGCTTTCTCAGCAACAGGCGAAACGAGATCACCTTCCGCCAGGGCTGGTTCAACAGCGACAGTTTCCTCAGGAACAAGTAAAACGAGACCATCGCGTTCTCCGGGTTGCTCACACTCCCAATACTTCTCAGTTTCCTGCCATCCCTTCACATCCAAAACATATTCCTTCAAAAGCAAATTGATCAGTCCAATAAATCCAACCAATAAGATTACAATTGTTATCGCTGTAACCAGATAAAGATAAACTTTTCTGATCATACTTGTTTTTTTAGACATAATTTTTTAGTTAAAATTAAAAGGTTTTGTTTGATCTCAATTCTTCTGCGACCTCAAGCATTTCCGCGTTTTCAGTCTCAAATAATTGAGCTTGTTCGTATGGTAAATATGGAATTAGCGCATCAATAAGCTCAGAAGCGGCCTCTACATTTTTGGTATAGGCTGTGAAATGTACATTATTATCCACATATTCAAAATAATTCAAAAGAAGTGGGACAGTATCATCAATAAAAACTTCAATATCGTATCTTGGGACATTGTGCCAACTAAGCGTTTTGAAATAATCGCGATAATAAACAAAATCATTCATAGGATTTAACTGCAAAGTCTTTTGTGAATATTTTCGGCATCGTTCAAGATCAAAAAGTTCCTGAGAAAAATCACAATACACCTCGCTCCTCAAATACCAAGCTTGAGCATCTAAAGGATTCAATTCGATTTGTTTCTCAGAATATTTCAAAGATTCTTCAAAATCTCTCTCTGAAATATTTCCATCAGCCTCATTCAAATAGTAATTTCGGGGGAAAAATGAATATTCAAGATAAGATTCATCTACCACGTGTGACAAAACCAAAAGCGATCCTTCATACAAACTGAACAAACCTACTGCAAGCGCCAAAATCAAAGCCAGAAACGCCCTTTTTAGCTTCACGGATCGCCCCACCACCAAAGATCTGATAAAGATTATTAACAAGAATAATAAAAGTAAATTTGCGAAGAAATTCAGATTATAATCGATCAAATTGTGGGCAAACGCTCCGGCGACAGCTACACACAGAATATAAACCGAATCTTTCTTTTTCTGTGACAAATCCGGAAATCTCTTGATAACCGTAATCAAAATAGTCACCAAGAAAGCCAAAAACGCAAACAACGCGACTAGCCCATATTCAGCCGAAATCTTCAAAAACAGATTATGCGGATGATCAGCATTCCCCAGAAACGTCTTTTGAATAGGATTGTAAGCATATCTGAAACTATATGGCCCCCATCCAAACAAAGGTTTCTCAGTAGTCAGTTCTATTGCACCAAGCCAAAAATCAACTCTCTCCTGTTTGGAAGTGAGCCCTTCGCTGTTGCCAAAAGAAACCCTCTCCTGAACATCAATAACATCATGATTTAAAGATCTGAGAGTATTCGCTTGCCAAAATAGACCAATAGCGAAAACTCCGGCAAGCAAAATCAAAAGAACTGTCTTGAACTTAATTCTCCTGAAGAAATAGATAAATAGAAGCACCAATTGACCCCCCAGCACAATCCAAGCACCCCTGGAGAAAGTCAAAAGCAACGCCGACAAAATCAAACCAATCAAAATCGAAGTGACCCATTTTCCTTTCTTCTCAAAAAACAACAAGAAGATCGGCCACGCCATTATCAAAAACAAAGCAAACGCATTCGGCCAAACATGCGCATGATACAAAGTGTTAAAAAACGTCCCTATAAACCTCGTCTCGGCCTTGAAGAAATACAAAAAATATCCCACAACCACAGCACCAACCGCACCTATCAAAATAATTTTCAGAAAATTCCGGATCCAATCATTCTTCTTGTAAGCATAAAGGTAATACAAAGGAACCATCGAGCCCCAAGCCAAAACCTCACTAAATCCGAAATTCTTCGTCTGCGAATACATAAACGAGGCCGCAATACAGGCTACAAACAAAAACAAAAACAGCCCACTCAGTATAGTTTTCTCCCGTTTCTCCCGGAATTCTCTAACCGCAAGAACGATCAGTAACACCCCAAATACAATAACCAAAGGAAATCCCGCTCCATAATCATATTTTTTAAAAACCGGATTAAAGAGAGCCACAAGCCAAAAAACGCTCAAAACTAGAAAGGATAAATGGCTTGTTATGAGTTTTTGATTTACTTTGGACATGTGCACATAATATAACACCATGTTGCCAAAAGCCATATTAATAGACGTGATCAAACCGGGAACTTCGGAGGAGGAGGCGGAACGTCGGCTGAAAGAGCTCGAAAACCTGGTTACAACTTACGGTGGAATTGTTGTGGTAAAAGCGATACAGAAGAAGGGGATTCCGGACTATGAAACGTATATTGGGAAGGGGAAAGTCACGGAGATCATGAATGTTGGTGAGGGAAAAGGGGCGGAAATCCTTATTATAAACAATCTTCTCAAACCTCGTCAGCTATATGAGTTGAATGAAAGATTCAGAAAGGCAAAATCAAAGATGAAAGCCTGGGATCGAGTAGATATGATCCTGAAGATATTCTCTAAACACGCAAAAAGTACTGAGGCGAAACTGCAAATAGAACTTGCGAGTATCAAGCACATGGGGCCGCGAATTTTCGGTATGGGTATTGAATTGTCGAGACAGGCCGGGGCGATGGGTGTGAGGGCTGGAGCCGGTGAAGCAAATGTCGAAATGATGAAACGGCATCTGCAAAAGCAAGAACTCT
Source organism: Nitrospirota bacterium (assembly GCA_011682355.1). Classification (GTDB taxonomy): domain Bacteria; phylum Patescibacteriota; class Gracilibacteria; order UBA1369; family LOWO2-01-FULL-3; genus JAACEU01. The sequence continues at coordinate 6,787 of JAACEU010000005.1, forward strand.
CAATCCTGAAAAAGCTCAAACATTATGAAGTTATAAGAGAGGGACATAGAAAACGACGGCGTCGCCAAAATTTCAAAACGGTAGCTATAGTTGGATATACAAATGCAGGAAAAAGTTCGCTCCTCAATGCGCTGACTCGCAAAGGCGCGTATGTCGCGGACCAACTTTTCGCCACACTGGACACGAGAGTAGGGAAATTGTGGATTCCGGAAAGCAACCGAGAAGTGCTCCTTTCGGACACAATCGGATTCATCCAAGATCTCCCTCCCGATCTTATAAAAGCGTTTAAATCTACATTGGCAGAGACTGTCGATGCAGAAATGATCCTGCATGTGATAGATATAAATGATCCTCAGCTGAACAAAAACGTGAAAGTTGTTGAGGAAATACTGGATCAACTCGGCCTTCACGACAAGCCAAAAATTTATGTTTTTAATAAGATTGATCTGGTTAATAGAAAGGATGAACCAAAAAGGGAAGAGCTTCCCCCAAAATCAAGCTTAATGAAGGCGGGAAAAGACACGGCCAAAATTCTGGGATGGCATGGCAAGAAAAGTGGCCACCATGTCAATTTCAGTCCTCTCAAACTGAAATACAAAGAATTCACCCCGATTTTCGTCTCGGCAGTAGAAAAAACAAACCTTCCGGACCTCATTCATCAGATTGACGAAAAGCTATAAAAGTGGTAAAATCAAGGCGAAAATAAAATAAAAACTATGTCCAAAACGCAAAAATCTCATTGCAAATTCAAGGCTTCGATCGTTGGTTGCGGAAGTGTTGGTTCTACCACCGCGTACGCATATTTGCTTTCGGGATCGGTTACAAATATGGCACTTATCGACGTAAATAAAGCAAAAGCGGAAGGTCTGATGTTGGACCTCGCACACGCGACCTCATTTACCCCTCATACGGAAATAGAAGCTTCAGACGATTTCAAAGCTTGCAGAGGGTCAAACATCGTAGTGATTACAGCCGGAGCAAGGCAAGAAGAAGGTGAAACAAGGCTCGACCTGGTAGCGAAGAACAAAAAAATCTTCGCATCAATTATCCCAAAAATCGCCAAAGCCGCTCCAAACGCAATTTTGATTGTAGTAAGCAATCCGGTAGATGTTCTCACATACGAAGCGTTGAAACTTTCCGGATTCCCGGAGAATAGAGTGATCGGTTCGGGTACGGTTTTGGATTCTCTACGTTTGCAATTCCATATTTCCGAAAAAATTAAAATTCATCCAAGTTCGATTGATTCTTATGTGCTGGGGGAGCACGGAGACACGTCTTTCCCATATTTCAGTTATGCGAATGTACTGGGTAAGCCATTGAATGATTTTGAGGGATTTGATGACAAAGTCGCGGCTGAGTGTTATCAAGACACCCGTGACGCCGCGTATAGAATTATTCACGATCAAGGATATACATGCTATTCGATCGCGACAGTAATCAGAGAATTAACCGAAGCAATTTTTGAAGATCAGCACAAAGTATTTACACTTTCGGTCAAACTGAACGACTATTATGGGCATTCGGAGGTCTGCCTTTCGGTTCCATGCGTACTTGGGAGAAATGGAATCGAAAAAGTCATCCACGTTCCGTTGGACGAAAAAGAACAAAAAAGTCTTCGTAAAAGTGTAAAGGTATTAAAAGGATTTTTATAAGGATAATAAAAAAAGCGCCCCCACACGTGGTGGGGGCGCACTGTCCATACTAACTGCTTGGGCTAGAAGCCCAGAAACGCTCCTCCTCTCTGGAGCTCCTCAAGCTCGCAGAGCCGGCGCGCATTGCGCTGGTCTTCGGTCTCGGCGGTGACGATCTCGAGCTGGGGCTCGGGAACGTCACCGATTAGGGGGCGCCGTGGGCGCCCCTCATTCTCGCCCCTTCCCGGCTCGGGATTGCGCTTCTCGCCGGTGCTACCATCGACGATGATGACGCCAGCGGTCTTGAGGACGATGGGTGACCATCGTGCCGCATCGAGAGCGAGGGTGAATCCGTAAGCATCGGGTCCGAGTCTGAATTGAGTCATGGAATCTCCTTGTTGAGGGGTCGTGAGGCTCTAGGCCTCATAGTCTCGGGTTCGAGGCTAGGCCTCGGTGTCGTTGATGATCGGAGTGATCGTGAAGCTGGAGTCTTTGTCCATCACGACCTCGAGAGGGACGTCGTTGGTCTCCTCCTGGAAGCCTCCGCACATCCTGAGCTGATGATCGATGAGCGCATTGACGACGTTGTCTGAATTCTGGGTCACGTTCATGTACTTGCCTCCCATGGCATGTGTGAGCGAAAAATTGGTTTCCGAGTTGAAATCTGACTAATTCGCATCAATCAAATTTCAACCCGGAATAGCAGTTAGTAATCAGGACATCTGTCCTCGAAGAGCAAAACATTGCCGATGGCAAATTCCACTCCATCTTTGAGAATAGATGCCTAACTACTATCGAATTTTCAAGGGTCAAAATAGCTATACTTTATAACACGAAATATAATACGTGTCAACCCTTTAAAGTGTTACACCCAAACGTCGTTACATTTAGCCTTGACTAAACAGGTGAAATATTAGTAAGTTACTTTCTTACACAAAAACGATGAGCACAGAACCATTATCAGAAAGGGAAGAAATTCTGCAAAAAAGTATTGAAATCATACAAACAATCGAAGAGACCTTCGAGCAAATTTCTGATGCCCTCAGAAAGATTGATAAGGAAGTAATAAGAAAAAACATAGAAGGTGAGATGGGGATCATTTCACAACAAGTATTTATTGCAACTCAATCCGATTGTCAAACAGTAAGCACAGTTAGAGAATTACTGGAACAAGCATTGGAAAATGATGGAATCTTAGGGGAGCACGTAAACGATTTTATGACCATGAGATTAGAACCGCTGGAGTCAATGGCTAAAGGATTGATGAATTACGCACTGGGCGAAGAAACAACAGGATGTGGTGAAGACGGCGGCACGATAAGATTTGTACTCAGACCATCTAGCATAATGAAGGCAAAAGGATCAATTAAATTACTTTCAAAAAGATACCCGGAAAAAAACAGTATGATAATAAAAATGGCTGGAGCAAAAGTACCTAAAAGTATGTTTATAAGGAACAATTTTTTCATCAACAAAGGAAGATCACAAGCGGTTCTGTCCAAAAAGCATAATCAGCCAAGAGTGGACTGCCACGAAGATGATGAAGGTGATGATCAGTACATAATGTCCCCTGAAATCAGCATAATTACTGCAGAAGAATTAGAAACAGTCCTGAACTTCTTCGATGATTTTTTAACTCTGGGAATACAAAAAAGAATAACAGTCTCTGTCCCAACCCTCTGAAACGTTACACAAAAAAACTCCCCAGCATTGAGGAGCTCCTTTGTTTCACCCGAAAATTAGCTACAGCAATCTTCTCCCTTGTCGTCGCAATGACGAGTTTTGAGAGCATTTAGCTTTTTCTCTACCACAACGAGTTTTTCTTTCTCGCCGGTAATGGTGATAGTGAGCTTGTCCCCACTATTTACGATCTCGCTTTTGAGACCTTTGCAGAAATCTCCGCAACAATGTGATGCAAACATAATAAAGAGGTTAAATGATATTTGCGCCCTCACTATATATCGAAACATTTAAATATGTCAATATGAAGTCAGCACTTTTTCTTCTTGCAGGAAAAGCGATTCATGAAGCTATGGCAACAGTTATGAATGGAGTCCTCGTTGAGAGAATAAAAGACTTCTTTACCTTTTTTTTCTGAATTAATGATCTTCGCCTCGCAGAGAATTTTTAGATGATGGGACACGGTAGGTTGAGAGAGTTTAACCTTTTTAACAATATCTCCGGCATTAACTTTCCCCAACTTTTTCAGATGTTCAAGAATCTTATGTCTATGATCATCACAGACAGCTTTGAAAAACTTCAAACATGATTTGGGGCTAGGATGTGCCATTTAATTTACATTTAAGTTCATCGATATAATACCATCAAATTTGGCGCTTGTAAAAAAAACTGAACTTTTTGGGAATAAAAATCTACCAAAGTGATTTATCTCCAGATTGAGGGACTATGTGTTCTGAACCTGATTGGGAAAAACCTGCAGATGAAGAATCGTATTGATAATCAGGATTAGCGTGAGTTGTAAAATTATTATAGAAAAGACTTGAAAAAATCTCCTTTTGTACTCCATCTACTTCAACAAGCATGCGTAAACGAGGATATTCTCCTCCTTCATGAATTTTTACAATACGAACTCGCACGATTCTGGAATCATCTTCGGTAGATTTAGGTTGATCTAATGTTTCTTCCACACGCTCGCGCGTTTCTGCTCTTGTGGATTGATCTCCCAATACCTCACTCCATGTATCAAAATGAGCTTTTGGCATCTCGATATAGTCACCGACTCGCATTGCCTGTTTTCTCTCAGGGTCAGACTTCATGCTATCGGCATTTTCAGCCAAAAAAACTCTAAAATCTCTTTCAGCGGGAGGAGTAGCTTCTAAATTTTTATCAACACTTTCTTCACTCATAGAATAAGATATTTAACAAACTGGATGAACTATAACACAAAGCAGGTGCATCGTCAATTGGTGGAGCATAGCGGACTTGAACCGCTCGCCTCTTGCATGCCATGCAAGCGCTCTAGCCGGATGAGCTAATGCCCCGATAAAAAAATGTTTTTTGGTGGGCCTGGTTGGATTTGAACCAACGACTAATCGGTTATGAGCCGACTGCTCTAACCCCTGAGCTACAGGCCCAATTTTCAATAAACAAACACAAACAAGTACGCCCGCAATTCTAATATAATTTTCACGCCAAAGCAAAACCTAAATCTAGCATTATTCTGCCGCAACTTCCGGCGCCTCTTCTTTCTCAGCTTTCTCCTCTTTCTTCTCCGCCTTTGCTTCACTCGCGGCTGGCTTTGCTCCGCCCTTACCTTGCAATTCATTCAAAGCCTTAGCCAACCTGGATTTTTTCCTGGCCGCATTATTTGGATGAAGAATTTGCTTTTTACATGCCATATCGATGATCGAATAAACCTTTGGCATAAGTTTTTGAGCCTCTTCAGCTTTTCCATCTTTAATCAGAACTAAAACCCTTTTGAACAATGTTTTTAGCTCACTTCTAACCGGAAAATTTCGCGCTCTCCTCTTAATATTTTGTTTCATTCGTTTTTTTGCAGACTTTATGATTGGCATTTTTATTCGATTAAGATAATAATTAGCGGTGAGATTCTATCTAGTTAAAGCCCACAAGTCAATGAAACAATTAGTGCTCGCATCAGCTAGTCCAAGAAGAAAACAACTCCTCGAAGAATTAGGATTCGATTTTATGGTGCACCCGAGTGATTTTGAGGAAAAAGACACACACCTGACACCTGAGGAACTGGTTACACACAACGCTTTGGGCAAAGCCCAGGACGTGGCTCGTCATTACAGAAACGCCCTCATCATCGGGGTCGATACCGTAGGCGCATTCCAGGATCACATTTTGAACAAACCAAAGGATCGCAAAGATGCCAAAAGAATCCTCAGACTCATTAGCAACACAACTCACAAGGTCATTTCCGGAATTTGTGTAATGGATTCGGACAAAAAGCGTGCGATTACGGCCGTGGAAACCACTTTCATCACCATAGACCGCATGGAAGAATCCGAAATCGATGCGTATATCCGTTCGGGGGAGGGCGAGGACAAGGCGGCCGGCTATGCGATTCAGGGTCTCGGATCTTTGTTTGTAAAGAAAATCGAGGGGGACTATTTCAATGTTGTTGGGCTACCCATTTATCGCTTGAGAAAACTTTTGAAGAAAATGGGTGTAAAGAACGTACTTGACTACAGGGACTAAAATTCTTTTCTCTCACCGTATCTTAAAATGCACACATTGCGGCAAGCGGGAAAATATGCTATAATCATTAATGTATTTAATTTTGAATAAATTCAATGGACAAGAATTCCGAAGCATTAGGAAA